>CALCNY010000321.1 GCA_937897585.1 uncultured Chitinophagaceae bacterium
CGAATTTGCACATTTGAAAATTATTTGACATTTGTCGAATTAATTATTGAAAGTTGATTTTTAGCTGTTTTTTATTTAAAGTTTTTAGATACTGTCAATAAGGTCAATTTTGGTATCGATTGCGTAGAAATATCGTAATATCTTAATGTCTACTATAGCAAATGTTTTGTAACATTACACGTCAATAATTTGATGATTACTACAATTTTTATTTTTTTCAATTTGTAGTTTCATTTTTGAAAGATGTTGATGCTGTAAATCACAAAAGGATTGTTTTTTTAGAAAATAAATTTTTATTCCAATTGTTTTTTGAACAGCAGTATAACAAATTTACTCGCTATGCTAAGGTGCAATAATTTTTGGAGGTACAATAAAGTGGTTCTTGCTTTATTTATTGTACTTTTCTTTGGGTTTACAAAAACAAAAGCACAATTATTTCAACAGAATTTCAATGGAGGCCCATTAACCCCAGCCACAGTAGTTTGGTCAGGCGCTACCGGTTATGCCACTAATCCATCAACATATGTCAAAAGCGCAAATCCCGATTCAAGTCAATTTACTTCTATCGGTGCAAACCAAGGAACTAGTCTTTCAATTGTACCTGATGCATTCGGTGGGGGAAGATATCAGATTTTAAGAACAGGAGGTCAATCTTATGCCTACAGAAAAGCTGATTTCCCGGGATCACCAACATCTCTTCTTTTGAAATTTGATTTTGAAGTGCTGGATAATACAGGTTCTAACACTTCAGCATTCAACGTATATTTTGGAAGCAACTTTTCTGCCTATACAAACAACAACACCCTTTCAACTGCTCAATATCATTCTAAAGTTCGTTTAGGGATTAACAGTTCGGGTACTAAGCAGTGGACTGCAGAAGGAAAAACATCAATCAACGGTGTAAGTGCTTGGGTCACTGGTTCGCATACCGTATTAATGGCAGTTAATAATAGTGGCGCAACACTTAGTTATTACGCTCCCGATGGCTCTTGTGAATCTGTTGGAGATGATAAGTATGATGTTTGGGTAGACAATATAAAATATGCAGATGAGTTAGCAGCTGTGAGTCCATCGCTCTCACTTTCGAATTTCATGATTGGTACCAACAGTAGTCCCGGTAGTACCGTTACTGTAGATAATATTTTAATTGACCCCATTCCAACTACACCTGTATCAAATCCTTTCACCCCATTATCGGGAGCAACGGGTATTGGTTTTACAGCAAATTGGACACCTGTAACTGGTGTGACGGGTTATAATGTTGATGTTTCTTCAGATCCTGGTTTTAGCTCTGTTTTATCTACAACCTATGTTCCGGGAGCTACAAGTTCAACTTGTCCAATATCCGGTTTAGTAAGTGGTGCAACTTATTATTACAGAGTTAGAGCAGCAGCCGTATATGCCAATGGCACATATCAAAGTTGTAGCTCTTTGCCTCAAACAGCAACAGCAGGGGAAGCATTATCTTTTTCACAACAACCTTTAAGTTTTTCAATTTGTCAAGGTACATCAAGTGCATTATCTGTTAGCTCTGCTACGGCTCTTACTTATCAATGGTATTCAAATACGATAAATTCTAATATTGGAGGTACTGCTATTTCAGGTGCAAACAGCAGTACTTATTCTTCATTACCAACTGGTACAACTGGAACATACTACTATTATTGTGTTATAACAAGAAACGCAAGTATATTGGCATCAAATGTTGCTGTTATTAATGTTGTTTCTTCTCCTTCATTAACTGGAGTATCTCAAGCTTCACCAGTGTGTGGAGGTGTTGCAGCAGTTATTAATTTATCGGGAATGGTGCCGTCTTCAGTGAATACGGTTTATTATCATATTGCATTGGGAGGAGTACAATCTGCCACGAATGTAACCGCAAGCGCGGGAGGTGCAGCTAGTTTTAGTTTCATAACAACCAATAGTAATAATGGTCAGATACTTTATATAGATAGTATTAAGTCTTCATGTACAACAATTTTTTCGTCTTCTAATACTACATTGTCTGTAAATCAATCCCCTAATGACCCAACAGGTGGCGTTACGGTAAATGGTTGTTCAGCTGGTACATTAACATTGTCTGTCAACATTCCTGTTTCGCCATTTAGTACCAATTGGTATGCTGCAGCTACAGGAGGTTCTCCAATTGCGTCTAACACTAATAGTTATACTACACCATATTTTTTAAATGATACTACCGTAACGTATTACGCTCAAACATATTCTCCGACTACAGGATGTTTTTCGCCGGTAAGGGTAGCAGTTACAGGAACTTTAATTATTCCAGATTTGGTACTTACCAATTCAACTATTTATAGTCCTCCAGGTACAACAATAAATATACCTTACACTTTTGTTACTCCTAGTTTGACTAATTATGAGATTGCATGGACAAGTGCTAATGCTATTTCTGCTGGTTTTGCTTCTACTACTACAGGTGTTATTCCTGCTTCTTCACCAATTCCATATAACTTAGTTGCGTCTGCAGCAGTTGGTACATACACCGGAACTATCAAAGCAAAAAACGCAACCTGTTTTACAGGATTAATTCCTTTTACCTTGGTTGTAATCCCAGTTGCTAATGGTGATTTGGGGAGTGTTGCAAGTGGTACATTTGCAACTAATACTACTTGGAGAGCATTTCAAACAAGCACAGGGAGATTTGATGGCGCCAATACTTCACCATCAGCTACAACAAATTGTTGGGTTATTGACGGTTATACTGTTACAGCATCTACTGGGGGTAGTTGTAAAGATTTACACGTATTAAATGGGAGGGTGTTGTCTGGAACAAATGTTTCAAATAGTCAATCTATAGCTGTTAGTGGTGCTGTAATCGAAGTTGCAAATGGTGGCAATATTGGAAACGGTTTGGCTGATAATTTATCAGATGGGATTTCGTTTAATATCGCTGCAGCGACAGCCCCGACATTTACAGGTAGCATAACCGGCACAACACTAACTGTAACTGCTGTTGGTGCAGGAACCAATTTACAGGTAGGTCAAATTATCACATCTGGTACTTCCATTCTACAGGGTACTGTAATTACTGCTCTTGGAACAGGCTCTGGTGGATTAGGAACTTATACAATCAATAATTCACATAATGTCACATCATTAACATTTAATGCTCCAGTTAATACTACAATCAAAGGCAACGGCGGCACAATAGATATTTCTAAATTGATTATTAACAGAGCGGGAGGCACCGTGATTATAGATCACGATATGACTATCAACCATCACGGTACTTCTTTTTCAAATGCAACCATTACAGGTTCAATTACAGGAAATGTATTAACAGTAACTGCTAACACAGGTACTATTCTTGTAGGTCAAACCATAACAGGAACTGGAGTAGCAGCAAATACTATCATAACTGGATTTGGAACAGGAACAACATCATCAGCTACTGGAACTTATTTTGTCAATACATCACAAACAGTTGCTAGCACTACAATCACAGCATCATCAGCTTCCAATCAAGGATATTCACCTGCATTGTATCCCAATCAGTCTAATACAGCATTAACAATAAATCCTGGAAGAACTGTTACACTTTCAAAGTGGGCAAATGTTTGTTTATCTACCAACCCAGTGAATAATCAGGCGTATGTATTTACTTTGAATGTAAACGGAAATTTAAATTTCACTGCTGGAATTCCTAGTGGAAATACAGGTACACAAATTGGTTATCCATCAACAAATGGGTATTTAGTGATGAATGCTTCAACTGTTACTGGTATTACTAACCCTTTCACAATTAATATTGGGTCAAGCGGTACTTTAAATGCAGTTGAACTTTATACCGCTGGTATGTTTGCCAATGCTTCCGCAACTAATTTAATCAACATTGCAACTGGTGGTGTTTTAAATGTAGATTCACTCGCTGATTTCAGAAAAGCTACACAAACAGTAACAGGTGGTGGTACATTTAATTTAAGAGGAAAAGCATTGATGAGAATTGGCTCACCTCAAGGTTTGACAACTTATCCTACAGCAAGTGGACATATCCAATGCACAACAAGAAATTTCAGCAAAACAGCCATTTATAGCTATGAAACCAAAAACGTAGCACAGGCTGTTGGTAATGCATTAGATACTATTGGCGCTTTGATTGTTGCGGATACTTCTAATTTATTGAGTTTGTCTAAAGATTTAGTAGCAACAGATTCTTTAAGGTTTAATGCCGGAAAATTGAATTTAGGCACATTTAATATCACCACCAATGCGGTTAAAAATTATAAGGATTCTAATTATGTAGTTACAGGTAGCACGGGCGCATTGAAAATAAATAGTGTTGCATTCTCTGATATCACTTATCCTGTAGGGTTCAGTAATACGTCCTACAATCCTGTAACCTTGAGTAATTCTGGTACAGTGGATAACTATGCAGTTCGTGTTTTAAATGCTGCTCTTCCTGGAATGACTACTACACCAAGATTAGATTCTACATTAACTAAGTCATGGAGCATTGTTGAAGATGTAGTTGGTGGAAGCAATGTAACGGTTACCCCTCAATGGTATAATACAGACAGGGGATCTAAATTCGATACTACATCCTGTGCTGTACTTCATTCAAATGGAACAGTGGTTGATTATTCTGGTACAATTGGTCCTAACTTAGGTTCATGGCCTGGATTCTATTCAAAGTCTGGATTTGGATTTACAAGTTTCTTAGCTGCAGATAGATTTAGCGTTGGTTCCACAAACAAAAAATACAGAAGTAAACAATCTGGCTTCTGGACTGAATTTGATTCATGGGAAATTTCAAATCCATCTGGTGGCTATTCTGCATCTGAGGCAGATTTTCCAAATACTACTTCAGCAGAAGTACTCATTCAGCCAACACATTCTATTTCAGTTTTAAGTGGCACAACAACCAATTGTGGTAATTTGACTTTAAGTGGAACGTTGAATTTATCTACACAATCAGGTGATTTATTTAATATAGGAGGTAACTGGTCGAAAACCAGTACAGGTTTGTTGAATGCCAATGATAGACCAGTTGTTTTTACCGGAAGTAATGATGCTACTATATCAGCAGTAAATGGACAGAAGTTTGAAAGGCTTTATCTTCAAAAAACTCTCTCGACAAACAAATTAACGCTTATTGATAGTATCAGTATTTCAAAAGAATTGAAAATTACATCAGGTACTTTTGATTTGGCTGCTAAAAACATCACATTAATTTCTGATTCAAGTAATACTGCTTCTTTTGCTGCTTTCCCTTCAACAGGAGCCGCTATTAATTATTCATCAACTGGCAGATTTATTGTACAACGTTACATTCATTCTGGTTCAAGCGGAACAAGACATCCTAAAAGCTGGCAACTATTATGTGCTCCAATCGATCCAGCTGAAAATGTTACAATAAAACAATCATGGATGGAAAATGCAGGTGCTAACCTTAATCCAAACCCTGGATTCGGAACTCAGATTGTTGGCCCGGGCGGTCCTACCAATGGATTTGATGTAGCTACAACAGCAGCCTCTATAAAAACATATGATCCTACAACCAATCTTTGGCAGCTTCTTCCAAACACATCTCAGAATGTAAATAACGATAAAGGCTACATGATTTTTGTAAGGGGCAGTAGAGCAGTTATAACTGCAGGCACAGGTGTTTTAGCAGACTCGACAACGTTGAGAGCGAAGGGTAAACTAATGACAGGAAATATAGCAGGGCCTGTTGTTCCTGCAAATAGTTTTCAGTCTATTGCTAATCCATATGCTTCATCTGTTAAATTTGATTCACTTACAAAAACAAATTTGCAAGGTTTTATTTGGGTTTATGATCCTACATTAGGTACATTGGGAGGTTTCATTGTTATTGATCAAGCTGGTGCCTCGACTCCTCCTTCAAGCCTTTATTCTAATCCTACATTAAGCAGAATAATACAATCCGGGCAAGCATTTTTTGTTCATTCTACAGCTTCAGCAGGCAGCATTACTTTTAAAGAATCTGATAAAATTACAGAAAGTCACTTGGTGTTGAGAGAGGCTCAAACTAATTCCCCTTCATTGAGGTCGTCATTGTTTTATCAGGCTGCAGACGGATCTTACAATTTAAGTGATGGTAATTTAGTGATGATAGATGAAGCGAATACAAATGATCAATCAGATGATGCGATTAAATTTTTCAATTCTGGCGATAATTTTGCTGTGTTGAGAAACGGTAATTCTTTTGCCATTGAAAAAAGAAAACCATTTGTTCAAACAGACACTGTTTTCTATAATATGCTTGTTTCAAGGGCTGGTAACTACAGCATTAAAATCAAGATTTCTGATTGGGTAGTTTCATCAACAAATGTATTTTTAATAGACAAGTATACCCATACAACAACACCAATAAGTTTATCTGAAGAAATGTCTTATGTATTCCAAATTAATGCAGACTTGGCTTCAAAAGCTTCTGATCGTTTTATGGTTGTTTTTAATAACACACCATTGGCTCCTTTGCCAGTGAAATTCTTATCAGTAACTGCTGCTTATAAAAACAAATCAGATGTAGAAATTAAATGGACTGTCAGCAATGAACAAAATGTTTCTAAATATATCATTTACAAAAGCACAGACGGATTACATTTTACTAAAGTCGGAGAAAATATAAATGTGTTGAATAACGGCCATACGAACAGTTATCTTTTTATTGATGCAAACAATATCAATCCATTAACTTATTACAAAGTGAGCTCGATTGATTTTGATGGTACTGTGAAATACAGCGACATCGTGAACGTCAAGAATTCATCAGTGAAAAATGAATTAATTATATATCCTAATCCTGTGATAAATGGTATGATAAACTTATCAATAAGTTTTCTTAAGAGTCAGGAGTATAATTACTCAATATTAAATGCAGCAGGACAGACTGTTGATAAAGGAGTAATAAACTTGACGAATAATAATTTTGGTAAAAAAGTAAGTTTACGATCTTTCGTATCTCCTGGTGTTTACACTTTTAAAATAGTTGGTGAAGATGGAGAAATACATACTACTCAGGTTACTATTAAATAATGATTTCAATTTGGTTGCCTGCTTTTTTTCCTTCCTGTGAAGCAATCTGTATTTGAATTAATTTGTTGTTATTGAATAATTGATTTTAGATGTTTTTTATCATTAGTTGAAAAGCAAAAAAGTCTTTATTTATTTTACAACGTATGTTATTCTTGCCTCAATTATGATTTCTTGATTTTAAATAAATAAAAATGAAAAAGAGTATTGCAATCAAAGCAAAATATGCTGTATTAATAATTTCATTTTTATTTTTTGTTACTTCCTTAGCTTTTTCTCAGTCTCAAGTCATTGGAACATTTCCCTCAATGCAAGGTGGATTTGAAACGGGAACACCAGCAGCATTGGCTTCTGCAACTGTTACTACAGGCACGCAATTGACTAATTGGAGTTATGCTACAGCGGCCTACAATACGGGTACAGCCATATATTCTACATTAGTTCGCACTGGAGTCAATTGTTTGAATTGGTCAAACAGTAGTACAAGCGCTGTATTGGTTTCTCCAACAGCTCCAACAACTGCTATTTCTTCAGCTTCAAGTTATGTTGTTCAGTTTTATTGGTGGAAAAATAATACGAGTTCGGCAAGAGCAATAAATGCTCAAATTACACCCGATGCTACTGCCAGCTTAGGCACAGCAGTGAGTTCAGGAACTTTAGGAGCCAATAGTGTAGCTTCAACTGCTTGGACTAAATCTACGATTGTCTTGAGCTCAGGTAGCAGCACTGCGAGTCCGAGATATGGATTTGTACAAATGAAGCCAAATGGAGGTAGCTTTCTTAATGTTTTAATAGACGATTATTGTGTGTATCCGGGTACAGCTGCAGATGTAACAGCACCGGCAGCAGCCACAGCCGCTTCAGCAAACAGCACTTCAAGTACAACAGTTGATGTTAGCTGGAACGGTTTACTGAAAGCAGGAGATGGCGGTGGATATGTAATCGTAAGAAGTACAAGTGCTACACCTGTTACTTTAAATACAAATGGAATTTATGGAGTAGGATTAAGTACAGCAACTGGAGGAGGAACAATAGTTGGAATTGTTGATGGTGTGGATGGACTAAACACTTTTTCGGATGCAGGTTTGACATCAGGCACTACTTATTACTATAGCGTTTTTGCGGCTGATAAAGCCTTTAATTATGCAGCTGCAGCCACTTGTTCGGTTATTGCTTCTACAAGTCCATTCATCATTACATCTGTTAGTTCATTAACTGGATTTACACAATTTGCAGTTCCTTCGCCATCACAGACATATACTGTAACCGGGTTACGTTTACCCGGAACCACAGTAGACTTAACCGCTTCGGCTAATTTTCAAATATCTTTAAACAACACAACTTGGTCATCGACTTTAAGTCTACCTGTTTCTAACGGTGGTGTTACTGGACAGCCCCTAACCATTTATGTTAGATTGAATGCATCGACTCCAGGATCATTCACAGGTACTATAACACACACGAGCAATGGAGCAGCATCAGTAACTGTTACATTGAATGGTAGTAATGATAATAATACCAGAATAACAACATCTGTTGCTTCGCTCACTGGTTTTATTCAAATGGGGGCAACGCCTTCATCTTCTCAAAGCTATACTGTATCAGGTTTTGCTATAACAGATGCTTCTGTGTTATTAAGTGCTTCTGTAGGTTATCAGATTTCAACAGATAATACCAGTTGGAGTGCTACATTGAATTTGCCTGCTGCATATGGAATCATAACAGGGCAACCGAAAACAATTTATGTAAGATTGAACGATCCTGCTGCGGGTACGCATACCGGTAGTATTAACCATTCTTGTACAGGAGCGAGTTCAGTTATTGTAACACTTAACGGAACTACATATACATCTCCGGCTTTTACAGTGAGTCCATCATCACTTGGTTTTGGAAATATTACGCTTGGCCAATCATCATCCGTGCAATCTTTTTTGCTTAATGGTATTTTGTTGTCACCCGCTTCAGGTACTGTTACATTAACAGCTCCAACAGGCTTTACAATTTCTACAAATTCTTCAACTGGATTTGCATCTAGCCTTACAATAAATTATACAGCAGCAACAATAAGTAATCTTACAATTTATGTAATGTTCACTCCGGTAAATGATGTTGCTTATTCCGGAAATATTAATATTACCGGAGGCACTGCTCCTGCAGCAACGGTAAGCTGCACGGGTAGTGGTACTTTATATTCAATTGGGGATTATGGCTCTGTTGCAACTGGCTTGTGGTCTGCTGTTGCTACATGGAAACAATGGGATGGTACTTCATTTGCAGTGACTCCAACAGTTGTTCCTACATCAGCTGATAATGTATGGATTAACACCGGTCATACCATTACCATCGATCCAGCAACTAGAGGTATTTATCCTTGTAAAAATTTGTTTGTATATGGAACACTAATTGCCGATACCTACACAAAAGATGATAAATATGTGGGTGTATATGGTAGTTTGGTGAAATTGTTTACAGGTGGTGTTATTGGTTCATCAACAAATCCTACCGGAGATTTGGCTAATGGTATTTCTATCAAATGTTTCAATTCCAGCATGACAATTACTGGAACTGGTGCAGGAATTTATTTATCAAGATTAACTACAGGCTTATTGAATTGTAATGTAATAATTGATCACAATATTACATTCACATATCATGGTACTTCTAATCAAGGAGGTCATACCGTTGCTTGTTTTCCAGAGGTAGCAACATCTACCGTGACTATAAATGCAGGAAAGACTATCACTTTTGCACCATGGTCTAGTTTGGGAACTACCGAATCAACTAGCACTTTACATCCTGCAAGAACATTTAGTGTTAATGTATATGGTACGATAAACATGTTGAATACGCCTGCTCCAAACGCTTCGAATGCAACTAATAATTTAGTCAATTATAGAAACAGTTTTATTTACGGTGGTACATCAGGAACTGGTAATGCATTTAATTTAAATGTTTATAATGGAGGAGTGGTTACAACACCTGAGATTTATCCTAACGGAACGGATGGGTCAACAACTCAACCAGCTTATTGGTTGTATAACTCAGGATTGCCAATTGGAAATCTATCCAATATAAATGTGGCTACAGGAGGAACACTAACGGTGTTTAAACTTGCCGATTTCAGAAACCCAACGCAGAAAGTTACTGGTGGCGGTACATTTAATCTAACATCTACAAGTAAATTAAAAATGGGTTCACCTGATGGTATTACCTCAACAGGAGCTATCGGTCATATACAAACGAGTACAAGAAATTTCAGTACTACGGGCGTGTATTGTTATGAAGGAACTACAGCTCAAAATACTGGAAACGCTCTGCCTTCAACTGTTTCAGGCTTGGTGATTAACAATGCTGCTAATGTAACATTGACAACAAGTGTGATAGCTACTGATTCCCTAAATCTTACGAGTGGAAAATTTATTTTAGCAGATTACAATGCAACCACAAGTCTTATCAGAAATGGTAGTTCAACAAATTATGTGGTGACTAACGGAATTGGATACCTGAAACTATTAAATGTGAGTTCCTCGGAAAAGTTTTTCCCCGTGGGTACATCTGTTTCCTCATATAATCCTGCATGGGTAACCAATACAGGCACTTCGGATAATGTAAGTGTTAAAGTGGAACCATATGCATTAGGTTCTGCTGTTGCATGGCCTACAGGTGTGGCAAGGACTTTTAGAAGTGTTAGAACGGGTTTGTGGAATAGTCCTTCAACGTGGGAAACTGAATCTTACAGAGTAGGGAAGTCTGTTAATAGAAGCTGGACTTTGGGTGAAGATGTTGTTGGTGGTAGCAATCTTTCTGTTCGTTTTCAATGGAACCTTGCAGATGAAAATCCAGGTTTCAATCGTGCTTTATCTTCTGTTGTCAGATATAATGGAAGTGTGATTGATTTTCCTGTGGCTCCAATTCCTTATTCAGCTGCTGCAGGAGCGAATCCATATACTCAATCGGTAAATAGTATTAATTCTGTTGTTCAGCAATTTGGTGTGGTAAGTGATACAAGTACAAGTGTTTTGTTTGGTACTACCACTAATGCATACCCGAACTCAGCTATTTCTCATGTGGTCATTAATCCAGGAAATGTTGTTACAGGTAATACAGGCTCAAATGCTGTTTGCGGAAATCTGCAAATTGATGGCACGCTTTCTTTATCTGCAACAAGCGGTGATAATTTATTATCTGCTGGTAATTGGATTAGAAGTGCAACTGGTATATTCAATGCCAATGACAGAACAGTTATACTAAATGGAGCTGCAAATACTTCAATAGCTTCAAGTAATGGCGAACGTTTTGCAAGACTTTACATACAAAAAAATAGTTTGTCGAATGTTGTTTCTTTGACTGACAGCATCGCAATTTCAAAAGAATTAAAAGTGGAAACAGGTACACTTAATTTAGCTGCAAAAAATATTTCATTGTTATCAGACTCTTCCTATACTGCATCTTTAAGCACATTAAACTCAAATGGAGCCATACAATATTCTGGTATAGGAAGATTTGTTGTTGAAAGATATATCAATACTGGTTTTGGAGGAAGTAAACATGGCAAGAGCTGGCAATTGTTATGTGCACCAGCCATTGGGCAAACAATAAAAGAATCATGGATGGAAAATGGTTCGGCAAATTCTAATCCAGTACCGGGTTATGGAACACAAATTGTTGCACCTGGAGGCATTGCAAACGGTTTCGATACAACTGCAATTGCGCCATCTATGAAGGTGTACTCGCCTATGGATAGCAATTATGTTGGTGTTGCGAATACAGGGTTACCAATCAACAACAACCAGGGTTACATGTTTTTCGTGAGAGGAGATCGCTCTGTTATTACTTATAATGCTGCTCCAAAACCTACAATTCTTCGTTCTAAAGGAACTGTGCAGACTGGAAATATTGCTGGTCCTGTTATCCCTGCAAATAAATTTCAATCCATTGCCAATCCTTATCCTGCAACTGTGAATTTTAGTACTGTAACCCAATCAGGACTTTCTCCATTTATCTATGTTTATGATCCTACATTAGGAAGTTATTATGGGTTAGGCGCTTTCCAAACAATTCAAATGTCGAATGGAAATGCTACTCCTGGTGGAACCAGTTTGTATAATATTAGTGGTGATTATCGAACGTTACAATCCGGACAGGCAATTTTCGTAAGAAGTAATGCCACAGCGGGTTCGGTTACTTTTAAAGAAACAGATAAAATTGCGGATTCAAGATTGATGACAAAAGAAATACCACAATTGGTAGGGGAGCAATCTGGTAATATCATTTCTGAATTATTTTTAAATACAAACGGCAATCAATTTCTAGTTGATGGCAATAAAGTCATATTTGATAAAAACTATGCGGATAATGTTGACATTAATGATGCAGTGAAATTATCAAACCCAAAAGATAATTTCGGTTTGATGAGAAATGGAATTCAATTGGCAATCGAAACCAGAAGTGGAAAACAAAACAGGGATTCTATTTTTTATGATTTCAAGCCAAGTCAAAAAGGGAATTATACTTTAAGTATTTCAGGAGCCAACTTTAATGGAAAATATGTTTATCTAAATGACAATTTTACAAAAAAGCAAACTAGAGTTGATATAACAGGATCGTTAAACTATAATTTTGATGTAAATGAAAATTCAGCATCTGCAGCTACTAATCGCTTTTTCTTGATGATTTTAGAAAAGTCAGTTGAAGAAATTAAGCAGCTTCAAGTAGTTGAAAATGCATTAGTTGTATATCCCAATCCCATTCAAGATAAAATTATCCGTTTTGAATTGTCGAACAATATTAAAACTGGTTTCAACTACGAAATCAGAAATGAAATAGGTCAATTGATATTGACCGGTTCTTTCCCTTCAAATCAAATAAGTGGTGTTTATTCCCTAAAAATGCCTGAAAATTCGTCTTCAGGAACCTATATTATCTCCGTTTTTGGAATTGATGACGGTGTTTTATCAGCTAAATTTATATGCAAATAAATAATTTATATAACTAAAGTATTGTATTTGAAATTTTGCTCGTTTTTGTTGACAAATCAATGGGAACGATTGCATAGAATAATACCTATAAAACAATGCATTATGATTGTTTTTTGTAGCTTTCGACCCTATATTTTTTCACATCAAGCTTAATAAGATTTTAAATTTTTTATTACATGAAGAATTACTACAAGTTGGTTAATTTGTCAAAAATTCAAATGCTATTGACTGTTCTATTTTCAGTGTCATTTGTATTTATTTTTGGCACGAGTACTAAAGCTCAATTCACATCCACATGGGCGTTGACATCAGACAAGACCTCTGCTTTAGCAGGCGTTCAAGCGCCATTGGTGATAGCTGGTGACATGGTTCCAGGGGCAGCTTTCGTGGCATCCGGTGCTCATAATACTGATGGTTATCGTTGCCAAATTACAACAACTCCTTGGGTGAATACACCAACTGATGGTTATCATTTGGACTTTCCGTTGTCTCCTAATGGGGCATATGATTTGACAATTAATGGATTGACTTTGACTGCAAAAACGTCTGGTGGAAGTGGAAATCACATTGTTTCTGTTGCTTATCAGGTAGATGGTGCTGGTCCTTGGATCAGTTTTGGTACAGCACAAACTGCCAACAGCGGAGGTACAACAAATATTAGTTTTGGTACTTTGAGTACTGTGCTTACTAATAGTCACACTTACATTATCAGAATGTATGTGTATGCAGAAGGTACTACTACAACTTCTAGTCGTAAGGTATATATCAAGAATGTTGTATTCAGTGGAACTGGTGTTCCTGGTGGCCCTGCTCCAACAGTACAAACTACTGCTGCATCTTCAACAGGTCGTACATCTGGAAATGCGAGCGGTAATATCACTGATGGAGGTATTACTGGCGTTAGTGTGAGTGGTTTTGCTTGGGGAACAGCAGTGAATCCAACAACTGCATTAACAACCATTTCAACTAATGGTCCTACTTCTGGAACTTACACACAACCTATTACTGGATTAACAGCAGGAACAACTTACCACGTTCGTGCATATGCTACCAATGCAGTAGGAACTTCATACGGGGATGATTTGACTTTCACTACAGACCCTGCAGTGATTCCATCATTAACAACATCAGCAGCAAGTAACATAACTATTTTTACTGCTAGTAGCGGCGGTAATATTTCAGACGATGGCGGTTCAGCCATTACAACAAGTGGAGTTTGCTGGAGTACAAGTGTGAATCCTACTATTGCAAACAGTGTTACAACTGATGGCACCGCATCAGGTTCTTATGTAAGTTCATTGACTGGATTATTACCATCAACAACTTATTATGTTCGAGCTTATGCTACCAATACTGTAGGTACAGGATATGGTAACGAAATTTCTTTTACTACACCAGCGCCAGTACCAACATTATTTGCCAATCCAACTGTATTGGATTTTGGTAACGTTTTACAAAACACTTATTCAGTAGCACAATCATATAGCTTGACAGGGTTTTATTTAAATCCAGCATCTTCAAATATTACAGTTGCAGCTCCTGCAGGATTCAGGGTGTCTTTGAATAGTGCTGGCCCTTTTTATCCAACACTTCAAGTGCCTTATACAAATGGAAGTTTGGCAGCAACAAATGTATACGTGAAATTTTCTCCTACACAAGTTCGTGCTTATGACGACAGTGTTGACAATATCAGCACTGGCGCTAGTACAGTTTATGTGAGAGTAAAAGGCGTTGGTTTGCCAAGTGGTCTGCAAACTGGCCAAGGCTTTAGTAACAAAGGAAAAGAATTTTGGGTAGGGTATAGTCCAACAGAAAAGTTTTATAGTGACAACTCTCAGGATTTGAGATTTACTTTCAGTAATACAAATAATGTTCCTGCAACTGTAACTATCTCGATGCCAAACATTCCAACATTCACACCGTTAACATACACAGTACCTGCCAATAGTTCAGTTACCACTAATGCAAATGAAATTCCAGAATCAGGTGCTGAGGATGCAAGATTGGTGAATGAAGGTGTGTACACTTCAGGTATTAAAATTTCGTCTGATACACCAATAGTTGTTTATACTCATGCTATTACTAATCAGGTATATGCCGCAACGGTGTTGTTCCCTACACCAACATTAGGTAAAGAATATACTTCATTGAATTTTACTCAACGTAGTAACAATTCTAATGGTAAATCATTTTTGTTTGTGGTGGCAACAGAAGACAATACTACAATTGAAGTTACTCTTCCTGCAGGCGTAGAAACCGATACACATGCAGCTGGCTCTATATTTACACAATTATTAAACAAGGGAGAAATTCTGAATTTGTTTGGAAAGGCAATCGGTCATCCTAACTTATATACTGGAAATGACTTGACGGGTACAGTTGTAAAATCGATAAGTACTACTTCAAGTTGTAAACCATTTGCTATGTATTCAGGAAGTAGTAAAATTACAATTGATTGCGATAATGGTTCAAGTGGAAGTGGTGATAATTTATTCCAGCAAATGTTTCCAAAACAAGCTTGGGGTACAAAAGTTGTTACGATTCCTACATTGCCTTTAACAAAAAATCATTACAGAATACTAGTTGGCGATCCTGCAACAGTAGTGAAAAGAAATGGAGTTTCGCTTACTGGTTTAATCAACAATAAATATTACGAATACTTCAATGACTTGGAAACAGTAGATGTACTTGAGGCAGACAAACCCATCATGGTGGCACAATACATGTCTACAAATGGCGAATGTAATAATCCAGATAACATTGGAGATCCGGATATGGTTTACCTCAGTTCTTTGCAACAGACTATTGATACTGTGAATTTCGTTTCTTCTCCGTTAGGTAACACCAATAGTAGAACTCATTATTTGAATGTTGCTATACCTACAGCAGCTGCTTCTTCATTCCAGTTGGATGGCGTATCTTACGGTGCTGCGTTTGTGCCTACTAGTTATGATCCGACTACTTCTTATGCTCAGATAACTGTAAGTGAAGGATTTCATAACATTACTGCCAGTCAAGGATTTAATGCCACTGCTTATGGCGTTGCAGGAGATGAAAGTTATGCTTATAATGCTGGTACAAATGTCAAGAATTTACTTACCGGATTCTCATTGCAAAATTTATATGGAACCGGAACAGCTAGTAATGCTTGTCGCAATAACGAATTTTATGTTTATGCGACTTTGTCCTATTTGCCTGTAAGTATTACTTGGAATTTCAATAACAATCCATCGTTAACTCCAAACAGTTCATTTACAGTAAACAACCCTGTGCCAGTTGATAGCTTCAGTGTCAATAATCAATGGTTATATGTTTTCCAGAATCCTACACAATATTTATACAATCAAGTTGGTTTGTTGCCTGTGGAAGTAACAGCAGTAAGTCCAATTCCCGATGGTTGCAATGGAGAACAGAAATTTACATACAATGTTAATGTGATTCAAGGACCAACTGCCAGCTTTAGTTATAGTAACACTTCTGGTTGTTTGAATCCGCCTATACAATTCACTGATAATTCTGTGGGTAATGGATTGAATCTTGATTTGTGGCAATGGAGTTTTGGTGATGCAGGTAGCGGCGCTAATAATACTTCTATTTTGCAAAGCCCTGAACATGCGTTCTCTACTGGTGGAACTTTCAATGTAACTCAACATGTGGTTACACTTGAAGGTTGTTATGATGATTCAACAATCACCATAAATCTTTCCGCACAACCAGTTGCAGGATTCACAGCTGCTGCAAGTACATGTCAAGGACAATCTGTGACCTATACCAACACTTCAACAATTGCTTCAGGAAATATCAGTCAGTGGGTTTGGGACTTTGGCGATGCAACTCCAATTGTTACAGCTACTGACGGCAATGCACAAACGCATACTTATACAAACACAGGAAATTATACTGTAACACTTACGGTTACTTCTTCAACAGGTTGCGCTTCTTCAAGCTTTACACAATCTATCACGGTGAATGCTTTGCCAACTGTAAGTTTCGCTTCATTAACAGGTGTTTGTACCAATACTGCACCATTCGCTTTAACAGGAGGTTCGCCTGCTTCTGCTGCAGGTGTTGGAACAGGGGTGTACTCTGGAACGGGCGTTTCTAATGGAACCTTCAATCCGGCAACAGCTGGTGCAGGTACATTCACTATCACTTACACATACACTACAGATGCAGGTTGTGTGGGTACAGCTACCAGTACAATTGTAGTTACACAAGCACTTAATTTGACAGTACAAGCGGTTAATGATTTATGTATCGGTGATGCTGCTGTTCAACTAGTTCCAAGCACAACAGGTGGGGTATTTACCGGAACAGGTGTAAGTGGTAACAGTTTTGATCCTGCTGTTTCTGGTATAGGTACATTTACAGTTAATTATTCAATTCCTGGAAATGATTGTTCTGTTCCAACAAGTATTCAAATTACAGTAAACCCGCTGCCAGTGGTTGATGCAGGTTCGCCTGTGGCGATACTTAATGGTTCTTCAACAACATTAACAGCTACTGCTGATGCAGGAACATATTTATGGTCACCATCAACAGGATTGAGTTCGACTTCTTCATTAACTCCAGTTGCCAATCCAAGTTCTACAACCGAGTACACATTGACTGTGACCAACTCATTCGGTTGTAAAGCCAGTGATAATGTAATCGTAACGGTCAACGGCCCTTGCTTAGATCCATCAAATGTATTCACTCCAAATGGAGATGGTTTCTATGATAAGTGGATTGTTTACAAAGGAACTTGTGTAACCAAAGCAATAGTTGATGTTTA
>CALCNY010000322.1 GCA_937897585.1 uncultured Chitinophagaceae bacterium
CCATTAGCGCCAGTAACAGTAACCGTATACGTTCCTGGTGAAGTAATGCTCGCAGATGCAGAATTTCCTAAACTGTTACTCCATGAATAACTTGAACCTCCTGTTGCTGTTACACTGATTGCAGTTCTTGAACATGTCAATATTGTAGAACCCGTGTTGTTGGTAATACCTGCAGTTGGTGCAGTTATGTCCCGTGTAATGGTAATACTTGCCGTTGATGTACATCCATTAGCGCCAGTAACAGTAACCGTATACGTTCCTGGTGAAGTAATGCTCGCAGTTGCAGCATTTCCTAAACTGTTACTCCATGAATAACTTGAACCTCCAGTAGCAGTTACACTAATTGCAGTTCTAGTACAATTTAATATTGTAGAACCAGTATTATTCGTGATGCCTGCTGTTGGCGCTGTGATATCTTGTGTTACCGTAATGCTTGAAGTTGTTGTACAAGCATTAGCTGCTGTAACTGTAACTGAGTAAGTTCCTGGTGAAGTAATGCTTGCAGATGCTGATGATCCTAAGCTATTGCTCCATAAGTAAGATGTTCCCACACCCGTTGCCGTTACATTGATTGAAGTTCTTGTACATGTCAATAATGTAGCGCCGGTATTGTTTGTAATACCAGCAGCTGGTGCGGTATTGTTTTGTGTAGTAGTGATACTTGATGTTGCGGTACAACCATTAGCTCCTGTTACTGTAACGGTGTATGTACCCGCTGCTGTGATGCTCGCATTTGCAGAAGATCCTAAACTGTTACTCCATGAGTAAGTTGATCCTCCCGTTGCCGTTACACTGATAGCAGTTGTTGTACATGTTATGACTGTTGACCCTGTATTGTTGGTGATGCCTGCAGTTGGTACAGTAACATCTCTTGTTACAGTTATGCTTGATGTTGCTTGACAACCAACCGCGCTCGTTACAGTAACAGTGTAGGTACCCGCTGCAGTGATGCTTGCATTGGCAGATGAACCTAAGCTATTGCTCCATGAGTATGTTGAACCTCCAGTTGCTGTTACACTGATCGATGTTCTTGTACATGTTAATAATGTAGAACCGGTGTTGTTGGTAATACCAGCAGTTGGAATAGCACCAACCGTTGCCGTTACTGCTGTTCTTGAAGTTGAAACGCAACCAGCAATCGTATCTCTCGCTTCTGCATAATAAGTAGTAGTAGCAGAAAGCGTTGGCGTGGTGAAATTGTTAGTACCAGTAGCCAAAGCCGTTCCTCCAGTTGCATCGGCATACCAATCAATTTTTGCACCTGCACTCGCAGCAGCAGTAAGGGTTGTTGTTCCACTGCCACAGATTGTTGCACCTGCAGATGAAGACGATACAGTTGGGATTGTACTTTTGGTTACAGTTACAGGATATTGTGCACTATTCAAACCATAACCGGCGACATAATTCATCTGATTACCTCCATTAGCAAGACTAGTAAAATTATTCAACGTTCCATTATATCGATTGGGCGTTAGATCATATAATGTTGTGACACCTGAATTATTGCCAAACCAAATGCCCTGATTAAAATTATAATATTCAACTAACCCGGCTTCTTGTCCATTTACATTATTATCCTTATTCGCCAATATTTCTGCCTGCGTTTTCACTTTGCTCCAAATTCTAACTTCATCAAGTGTGCCACTATAATTTCCATATGCCCAGTTGGCTGGAGCACTTAACGAGGTACCCAAACGCATAGCGGTCTGTCCGTTTCTGGATGCCGTTCCTCCAGTTGCACTTGCTTCAAGCACACCATTTACATAAAGCTTCATCGCTCCTGTGGTAGAATCCCAGGTAGCCGCAACATGCTTCCATCCAGTGCCATTCATTCTAGAAGTTGTAGTTATGCTCACATTAGGATTACCCATTCCGAATTTTACATAATTATTATACATGGTAACACCAAAATCATTATTACTTGCATTTGTCGATGCATCTACTATTCCTTCTCCAGTTCTCCAATCTGAACCTCCAGCACCTGAACTATAATTGGCATTCATCCAAAACTCAATAGTAAAGCTTCCTGTAACAGGCTTGGTTGTTTGAACATAAGCAATACCAGGACCAAAATTTAATGCATTAGAAAATGCAGTGGTTCCGTTAGATTGACAACCAGTAACCGTATCTCTTGCTACAGCATAATAAGTTGTTGTGGCAGAAATATTAGGAGTGGTGTATGAATTTGAAGATGTCAACAATGGTGTAGTTGATGATGTACTTGCATACCAATCTATTACTGAACCTGCAGATGGCACTGCACTTATTACAGCTGATCCTGGTGCTGTACAAGATGTAATAGTAGCAGGAGTTGTAGAAACAACAGAAGGTAAATTATTTACGGTTACTGTAATGGCATTTGAAGTTGCGGTGGTACTTGTAACTATACCTGCATTTAAACTTGTGGTCATCACAACCGTAATCACGTCATTATTCAAAATGTTGTCAAGAGTCAACGTTGAACCTGTACCTGAATTAATATTGTTCTTTTTCCATTGATAAGAAGGTGTGCTACCACCATTTGTTGGGGTTGCCGTAAAAGTTACAGCTGTTCCTCTACAAATTTTATTGTTGGTTGCATTTGATGATATACTAACACCCACAACTAAAAGCGCATTCACTGTTGCAGTTACTGCTGTTCTTGTTGCAGACACACAACCTGTAATTGTATTTCTCGCTTGAGCATAATAAATTGTTGTTGATGATATGCTTGGTGTTGTAAATGAGGTAGAACCTGTTGACAAAGCAGCACCACCAGAAGCAGCGGCATACCAATCTACAGTAAAACCAGAAGATACTGTTGCAGATAATGAAACCGTTCCTGTTCCGTATCTTGAACTATCCACTCCAACTGCAGAAGCAGGTAATGGATTTACTGTTGCTGTTGCTACTGTTCTTGGACTATATACAACAGCGCTTGGACCACTAACAAAATTTGACGTAGTTCCTGTCAATGAAAAATTATTAAAAGTACCATTGTTGTGATTAGGTGTCAAATCTAATAATGTACTGATACCAGTATTATTTCCTCCTGAAACGCCTTGATCGAAATTGTAATAAGCAACTAAACCAGTCTCATTACCTGTTAAAGTAGAATACATATTGGCTTGGATTTGAGTTTGAGTTCTCCCTAAATTCCAAACCCTGATTTCATCAAGTGCACCATTGAAATACTCAACATCAAGAGTTGTACCTATTTTTAAATTTGAACTATAAGTTATTGAATGTCCGGCTGTAGGAATATCTGATGCTACTACAACTCCATCAACATAAAGTTTTCTTGTCGTTCCATCATAAGAACAAGCCACATGCCTCCATTCTTGAGCTGTAAAAATTGAACTAGACGATGTATTTAGGTCATTAGCCCACCAATAATTTCTCAATCCAGCGCCTTCAAGTCTGAATGCATTAACCTTATTTGTCACTCTCCATTCACCCCAACCTATAATTCCATTTGTACCAGTTGGTGTGAAAACATAGGGTTTAATCCATGCTTCAATTGTATAATTTGAATTACCAATCGGAATACCTGTATTAGTAAATACTGAAATAAAATCATTTGTCCCGTCAAAACGCAAAGCATTATTTACTTGAACAGGTTGAGAAGGTTGTGAAGGCTGAGAAGATAAACAACCTGTTGCGGTATCTCTTGCAACAACAAAGTAATTGGCAGTAGTTGAAATAGAAGGCGTAGTGTACGTATTCGATGCCGATAACAATGGTGTTGTAGCAGATGATGATTCATACCAATCTACCACAGTTCCAGTAGATGAAGTTGCAGATAATGTAACTGTGCCTGTTCCACATCTTGATCCGTTGGTTACAACAGGTGCAGCTGGCAATGTATTACTCTGAGTAACGGTAATGCTCGCAGTAGATGTACATCCGTTAGCGCCTGTAACTGTAACGGTATACGTACCTGGTGAGGTAATGCTTGCAGATGCAGATGAACCAAGGCTATTGCTCCATAAGTAAGATGTTCCACCAGTAGCAGTTACACTAATTGCAGTTCTTGAACATGTTAAGATAGTAGAACCAGTGTTATTTGTGATGCCTGCTGTTGGCGTTGTTACATCTCTTGTTATCGTAATACTTGATGTTGCTGTACATCCGTTAGAGCCAGTTACTGTAACAGTGTAAGTACCCGCTGAAGTAATGCTTGCAGATGCTGATGAACCTAAACTATTGTTCCATGAGTAAGATACACCACCCGTTGCCGTTACACTGATAGCAGTTGTTGTACAATTTAATATTGTAGAACCGGTGTTGTTGGTGATGCCTTCAGTTGGTATTGCACCAATCGTTGCTGTTACTGCTGTTCTTGCTGCTGAAACACAACCAGTAATTATATTTCTAGCTTCTGCATAGTAAATAGTTGTTGATGATAAGCTTGGTGTTGTAAATGATGTAGAACCCGTTGACAATGCAGTTCCACCAGAAGCAGCAGCATACCAATCAACAGTAATACCTGAAGACACAGTTGATGATATTACTACTGTACCCGTTCCACATCTTGTTCCATCCACAGCAACTGCTGAAGTTGGCAAAGCATTAATTGTAAGTCTTAATGTATCAACCGAAGCACAACCTGATGCATTTGAATAGGCATAAGTATAAATGCCAGATTGTGTATATGCAGTACCATTCCAAGTATAAGTAGCACATGCAGATTGTGATGTCGTATTATGAGTTCCGTAGTTAATGACAATATTTGCTGTAACCACAGAATCACAACCATTCACTGTTTGATAAGTATGATTGTAGTTTCCTGAAGTTGTAACTACTTGAGACCATGGTAAAGTCAATGTGTTACAAGCTGTATCATTGAATTGTGATGTTGTTGAATAGTTGATCACGATGTGCGCTGTCACAACTGAATCACAGCCATTCACTGTTTGATAAGTGTGATTATAGTTTCCTGAAGTTGTAACCGTTTGCGACCATGGTAAAGTCAAACTGTTACAAGCAGTGTCATTGAATTGTGATGTTGTTGAATAGTTGATTAAGATGTGAGCCGTTACAACTGAATCGCAACCATTCACTGTTTGATAAGTGTGATTATAGTTTCCTGAAGTTGTAACTACTTGCGACCAAGGTAAAGTCAAGGTGTTACATGCAGTATCATTAAATTGTGATGTTGTTGAATAGTTGATCACGATGTGCGCTGTTACAACAGAATCACAACCGTTCACAGTTTGATAAGTATGATTGTAGATTCCAGAAGTTGTAACTACTTGCGACCATGGTAAAGTCAAATTGTTACATGCAGTGTCGTTGAATTGTGATGTTGTTGAATAGTTGATCACGATATGAGCTGTTACAACAGAATCACAACCATTCACTGTTTGGTAAGTATGGTTGTAGTTTCCTGAAGTTGTAACTACTTGCGACCATGGTAAAGTCAATGTGTTACAAGCTGTATCGTTGAATTGTGATGTTGTTGAATAGTTGATAACGATATGCGCAGTAACAACAGAATCACAACCATTCACTGTTTGATAAGTGTGGTTGTAGTTTCCAGAAGTTGTAACTACTTGCGACCATGGTAAAGTCAATGTATTACAAGCAGTGTCATTGAATTGTGATGTTGTTGAATAGTTAATCACGATGTGAGCAGTAACAACTGAATC
>CALCNY010000323.1 GCA_937897585.1 uncultured Chitinophagaceae bacterium
GGAGTACCTGAGTTTGAAATAACAAAATTGTAATCCGCAATAGGAACATTTACCGTTCTTGCCACAACTCCATTTCTTTTAATCGTAAGTACACCTGTAGAAGAAATGTCATATTCAAAAAAGTCTGTACTTGCATAAGTAATAGAAGAAGGATTCCAAGCTGTTGGTAAGAATCCGTAATATGTTAAGCTACTAAAATAAAGTTTGTATGCATCGTCATCCCAAGCATTTAAAACAGATCTCCTACCAAAAGATGGAATAAAGCCAATCATTTGATCCCCTAGTCCATTGGAAGTGAATTCCATATGAATTGGAAGGCTTAACAAATCAGTTCCATAAGTACTATTCCATCCTGTATTATTTGTTGTAACGCTTAAATCGAAAGAATTATTAGTAGTATTTGGAGTAAATGTTGGTACAACTACACCTGTTGCAATATAGGAGAAGGCTAAATTTGATAAAACAGGACATGATTTCGACTCTGTAAAATCAGGAACCCCATCGTTATCATCATCAATATCAATTAAATCAGGAACACCATCGCCATCACTATCAACACATCCTTTTAAACTAGATGATATTGCATATTGATAATTTAAAGGATAATTTATAATTCCATTATCAGCAACCGTTTCTAATTTATTTACTAATCCATTGGTTCCAACTATTCCAGTTAATGGAACTGAAGTACCCACAGGAGCAGCACCTGCTTCCACTGCATCGTTACAACCATCTCCATCAGAATCTAAGTCCTTAAAGTTTGGTATTCCATCTCCATCAGAATCTAATTGAGTACAAGGCACACCATTCACGGCACTTGTAATTAATTTAATATTAGCAAGAGATTTTGAATCGTTCGAAGAGAAGGTTAAATAATAGTTGGAAGCAGCACCTTGAAAAGCTGATTGTTGAACCCCATTTTGTTTTACGGTCACATAACCGGTTGAAGTAATATCCATGGTGAAAAAATCACCAGAGGTTAATGTCGCATTATTGGGCACCCACTGAGTTGGTAATTGACCATAAAAACTTCCTCCAGTAGCATAAATTTTATAAGCTTCATCAGTATAATTACCTGTAGCTAAAACTTTATTTGCCCAAACCGGAATCAATCCAATCTCACTACTGTTTGCAGTTTTAGGAACGATAAATTCTAAATGAATTGGGAGAGATAGTGCTTCATTTGAATAATTATTTATCCATGTTCCAGCATTATTTGTTGTTAAAGCATTATTTGTAAATGACCCTTTATTATTAGGACTTGTGAATGTTAAACTTGTTAATGTTGGACAAGAAACTTGTTCATCATAATCCGTGATACCATCATTGTCATCATCAATATCAATAATATCTGGCACACCATCTCCATCTGTATCTGTACAAGCACTTATTAAATTATTAGTTGCATAAGCGTAAGTAGCAGTATAGGTATATAAACCTGATTCTGTTGTTGTTTCTAAAGAATTTGCAAAACCATTCGCACCATAAGGCCCAGCAGCAATAGCACTAGTATTTGCAGTACTTGTTGTATTACTAATGGTTCCATTAATAATATTACCCGTAATTAATGTTCCTGTCACTCCGGTTTCTTTGGAGTCTGGACATCCATCTCCATCAGAATCTAAATCCAAAGTATTTGGAATACCATCATTATCTGTATCTGTTAAAGTACAGCTTTGTAATACCCCACTCGCATTTCTATATGCCTGTGCTGATAATTTAATATCAGAAAATACTCTGTTAGTTCCAGCAGTTGTAGAATTGGTCGAGTAAGCTAAAATATAATCTGTTTTGTCCCCTTGGAATTGATAATAAATAGCTCCATTTCTTTTTACCACTACATAGCCATTGTAATCAATATCCATTTGCCACAACTCACCAAATGTTTGTGTTTGAGAAGTTACGCCTGTATTTGTACTTGGATACCAAGTTGCAGGTTTATCTCCTGTATTTGGTAAATAGCCATATACACTTCCACCAGAAGAATATATTTTATAGGCGTCATCAGTATAATTATTAGCAACCTTTCCACCTAATACTGGCATTAAACCAAACATTCCATTATT
>CALCNY010000324.1 GCA_937897585.1 uncultured Chitinophagaceae bacterium
GATAATCAAAGTCATAACGCCAATAAAAGTATCATTTTATTTATCATATTGCAATGTTTGATGAGAAAATCACCGGAATGATAAAATCAGCCACAGCATTGACTTTGATTCAATAAAACAATATCAACAAGTCTGTTTCAAGCTTCTATTTTTATTTCTTATAAAAAAAATTAAAGTTTTTTTCTTCTCTGATTTGCAAAAAACTAAATATCCGATTCTGCAGCAGTTTTTTTGTACTTTCAATTTTGTAATTTTTTAATATCAGAAAACTTCGAGTTGGATTTATGAAAATTGTAATCATTGGCTCTGGAAATGCCGCAACGATTTTAGGTAGATTAATGGTTCGAAATGAGGTAGAAGTCATTCAAATCATGAGCAGAAATATTGAACATGCCGCAACTCTTGCCAAAGAATTGAATTGTAAATTTTCGGATTACAACGGCTTACCTGATGTGAATGCTGATATATATATTATAGCAGTTGCAGATACTGCGCTTACGCCTCATGTGGAATTCATAAAAAATCTAAACAAACCGGTAGCTCATACTGCAGGATCGGTTCCTAAAGAAGTGTTGAAAACCATTTCCAATCAATATGGCGTTTTTTATCCGGTTCAAAGTCTGAAAAAAGAAATGATGGTTATTCCTACGGTACCCATTTTGATTGACGCTTCTGATCCTTTCACTTTAGTCTTATTACAACAATTGGCCTCAAAAATTTCAGATCAAGTTCAAGTGGCTAATGACGAACAAAGACAAAAATTACATGTTGCTGCTGTGTTTGTAAATAATTTCACCAATCATCTTTATGCCATTGCTGAAAGTTATTGCCAAAAAGAAGGAATCGATTTCAATGTATTGAAACCTATGATTGTTGAAACTGCCATAAGAATGACTGAATTATCTCCAGCAAAATTGCAAACTGGCCCGGCTTCTCGCAATGATTTGTTTACAATTGAAAAACATTTAAGCCTATTACAAAATTATCCCGAGTGGAAAGAACTTTATGTCCATCTCACCAATAGTATTATGGATGCTTAACGATATGGATAAACAATATCCGTTTCAACTTTGTATGGGTCTAAAGGTTGACCGTCCTTGCCAATAGGATCTGATACATATATTTCATAAGGTGGCGCTGCAATTGATTTATGTTCATCTGTAATCCATTCTTTTAAAGCTGCATATCCTTGAGGCGTTTCTTCATAAGGCCCGAAAAAATGGGCCACTATAGCTCTGACACCGCCGGTTTGTTTAATCTCAAATCCTTTAGGTAATTTAATAGGTTTTTTATCTATTGGAATTCCTGCTTCAAAGAAAAAAGGAGCTTTCTGCGTTTTATACCAAGCCATAGGAGGGCCGGTGACTTTTAATTTATTTTTCTTGATAAGCTCGGCCAATTTAATACCATAGATTTTAGCCAGCTTTTGACTTAACCTAATGTTATTAATAGCGCTGTCTTTTACACACAGTACTATATTGGGAGATTCCATGGTATCAGAAATATTGATGATAGGAACACTTCTTGGAGTTGTATCATTTTTGCTCCTAAGTTTATCACTTTTTACGATAATTGTTGATTTGTCAACCGCAGATTTATGTTTATCGTCTTTACAAGAAAATATCACCAAAGTTAAACTTACAAAAAAAATAAAAGGGTAATGAAAATTTAGTTTCATAAATAAGGTAATTAGCAGATTGGTTTCAGTTGCTCATACAAAGTACAAAATTTAGGCAACTATTACTAATATGTAAGACAAGATTTTAGAGAATTCGTATTTTTTCTTGTAGGTTTGCAAACCGAAAAAACCAGGTATGTATAAAATTACGTTTCGATTTGAGCAAAAAGGATTAGAGCCTATAACTTTAGAAAATATAGAAGACGACCAGTCT
Organism: uncultured Chitinophagaceae bacterium; assembly: GCA_937897585.1. GTDB lineage: Bacteria > Bacteroidota > Bacteroidia > Chitinophagales > Chitinophagaceae > Ferruginibacter. The sequence continues at coordinate 1,893 of CALCNY010000324.1, forward strand.
ATACTGGAAGTGGCACTAAAAAATGATATTGAATTGCATCACAATTGTGGTGGTGTTTGCGCGTGCAGCACATGTCATTTGTATGTAGAACAAGGAGAGGCTTTCATTGAAGAACTATCCGACAAAGAAGAAGATTTTATTGATCGTGCGGTAAATCCACGTTTGAATTCAAGACTGGGTTGCCAATGTATGCTCAATTCAGGTTCAGGTGAAATTATTGTGACTTTACCTGATCAAACACAATTTTTAGGAGAATAAAATAAATTAATAAAATGACATTCGAACTACCTATTAACTGGAATGATTACGAAGATATTGCCATGAAATTGTACGAGCGTTTCGGTGATGATTTTGGCGAAAGTCAAATTTATAGGATACGTTTTACAGACCTCCACAAATGGGTTTTAGAAATTCCAAGCTTCGTTGGTAAACCAGAAGAATCCAATGAAGGCCATCTTGAAATGATCCAGAGCAGTTGGGTGTATGAGTGGAGAGATGGACAAAAGTAATTTTTCTTTGGTTTCAAAGGTTAAAGAGGTTCAATGAGTTCAAAAGGTTAGATTCCCGAAATAAGTGGCAATAATCATTGACCTTTGATGAAAATAATGCAACATTTTGAACTCATTGAACCCATTGAACCTTCTGAACAATTAACGCCAAACACCAAACAACAAACCATAAACATTTTTCATGAACATCCTCCAACATTTCAAACCCATCAAACTCATCGCTATGGATGTAGATGGTGTGTTGACTGATGGCTCGTTGATTTTTTTGGATGGTGGTTTAAATGAAACCCGTACGATGAATATCAAAGACGGTTATGCATTGCAATTGGCCGTAAAAAAAGGATATCATCTCATCATTATTTCTGGTGCATCAGACAATGGAGCCGTTGAAACCAGAATGAAAAAATTAGGCATTAAGGATGTGAATATGGGCGTTAAAGACAAAACCCAACTACTCAATAAAAAAATGGGTGAGCTGGGTTTGTCTAAAGAACAAGTACTCTTCATTGGCGATGATATCCCCGATTATAAAGTCATGAAATCAGTTGGTTTGGCTTGTTGTCCATCAGATGCCGTTTCAGAAATACGAGAGATTTCTATGTACATTTCGCCTTTTGCAGGTGGAAAAGGATGCGTTAGAGATGTGATTGAAAAAGTACTAAAGCTCAATCATCACTGGGATATTGACACTGAAATTGCTGCCAAATAACTACTTTAAAATCTGGCCAAAATGAAATTACTCATTGCTTTTTTCAAATTAATCCGCTGGCCAAATTTGTTTTTCATCGCCCTCACCCAATTTCTTTTTTACCATTTTATTGTTTTAAAACTTCCTCTTAAAAAAATCAGTAACATTAGTTTTCAAAATGATTTTCACCTGCTGATTCTGGCTTCAGTTTTTATTGCTGCTGCCGGTTATATTATTAATGATTATTTCGACTTACATATCGACAATATAAATAAACCCGAAAAAGTAGTTGTAGATACGATTATCAAAAGACGTTGGGCTATCATGTGGCATTGGATTTTATCTGCTACAGGAATTTTATTAAGCGGTTATATCAGCATCAAAGTTTCTCAATGGTCGATACTGATTTTTAATTCACTTTGTGTATTGGCTCTTTGGTTATACTCAACCCATTTCAAGAAAAAATTATTAATTGGTAATATTTTAATTTCATTATTAACAGCCTGGACAATTATCGTTGTTTATCTTTTTTCAGGAGCCAGCTTATTTAATTTGAATGGCTGGCAACATGGTCGATTGCCATTTGATGTAAATAGACTTTATAAATTCACGATGCTCTATGCCGGATTTGCATTCATTATTACAATAATCAGAGAGGTCGTAAAAGATATAGAAGACATGCATGGAGATGTACAATTTGGTTGTAAAACCATGCCGATTGTTTGGGGTATTCCTGCTTCAAAAGTTTTTGCTGCTGTGTGGATGATAGTGTGTTCGGGTGCACTTGCCGTTATTCAATTATATGCCTGGCAAAATGGTTTTCGTTTTAGTGTCGCTTATGTAGTGATTTTAATTATTGCACCATTATTACTCATGATTAAGAATTTATATCATTCAGAAACTGCAGCCGATTATCATAAAATCAGCAATCAGCTCAAACTCATCATGCTGGCAGGAATTCTTTCCATGTTATTTCTATAATTATACATCATGCAAAAAATAATTTTAGCTTCACAATCTCCAAGAAGAAAACAACTCCTCGAATGGGCTGAAGTTGATTTCGATATTTTAGTTAGTGATGCAGCAGAAACATATCCCGAACATTTAAATTTTTCAGAAGTAGCGATTCATATAGCAAAGAACAAAGCCTTAAAAGTGAGGCATGAATTTAATCCAACACTTCCAATACTTGCTGCGGACACTATTGTAGTTTGTGAAAACGAAATCATTGGTAAGCCAAAAGACAAAGCCGATGCCATGAGAATCATCAGAAAGCTTTCAGGCAAAACACATGAAGTGATTACTGGTGTATTTATGATAAGTGATGAAAAAGAAATCGCTTTCGCGGATGTTACAGAAGTTTGCTTTTATGAATTAACAGATGCTCAAATTGAATTCTACATCGACAAATACAAACCTTATGATAAAGCTGGTGCATATGCCATTCAAGAGTGGATTGGTGTTACCGGAATTAAATCTATCAAAGGTGATTTTTACAACGTGATGGGATTGCCTGTGAGTAGGGTAGTACAAACCTTACAACAACATTTTTAGCCATTAGTTGTTTCAACATTTTTTAAGGGTAATAATACATAAATCTGAATGTGTTTTTCACATGGTTGTTTTTTCATGTTGGTTTTATTTTGTGAATGAAAAAAAATAAAACAAACGTATCATGAATGAAAAACTGCTGCACTACATCTGGCAATACCAATTGTTTAACAAAGATGAATTATATACTACTGATCATACTTTGATTAAAATTTCTTCTCCCGGGACTTTAAATTCCAATCAAGGTCCAGATTTTTTAAATGGCAAAATTGAAATGGGTGATACCATTTGGTTTGGCAATATTGAATTGCATGTACTTTCTTCTGATTGGGAATTGCATAAACACAGCGAAGATGTAAATTACAATAACGTAATACTTCATGTGGTTTGGGAGCACGATAAAGAATTACATCTTGAATTTCCTACCATTGAATTGAAATCAAGGGTTCCGGGTTTATTGATGAAAAAATACCAGGCCATCATGAATCAACAAACCTTCATACCATGCGAAGAAATCATCAACATGGTGAAGCCCATTACCATTAGCAAATGGAAAGAGAGAATGTTAATCGAGCGGCTTCAAGAAAAAGCAGAAAACTCAATAAAGCTATTAGAAAAAGCAAAAGGCAATTGGGATGAATTGTGCTGGTGGATGTTGGCCAAAAACTTTGGAGGCAATGTAAACGCTGCATCGTTTGAATCCATCGCTTCAAGCATTCCACTCAGCATCATCCACAAAAATGCAGATTCACTATTTACAATTGAGGCATTGTTATTTGGACAAAGTGGTTTGCTAAATCGAAAATTTGATGATGAACATCCCATTGATTTATTTAAAGAATATCTCCACTTAAAAAGAAAATACACATTGAAGCAACCGCTCATTCAATTACATTTCCTTAGGATGCGTCCGGCCAATTTCCCAACAATTAGACTAGCTCAATTGGCGACTTGTATTTTCAATGAAAGAAAATGGCTGTCAAAAATTATCGAAGAAGAAAATATTGATAATTTAAAAATGGCTTTGGATTACGAAATCAGTGAATATTGGAAAACGCATTACCGATTTGACACTTCAAGTTTATACAAATCCAAAAAGCCAGGCAACCAAACCATCAACAATTTCATCATCAATACGGCAGTTGTGATTTGCTATTCTTATGGATATTATCACAGCATCGAAAAGTTGAAAACAAAATCAATACAATGGCTGCAAGAACTACCGCATGAAGATAACAGTATGATTAACGGTTTCGAATTATTGGGTATCGACAATGAAAATGCTGCAGATTCTCAGGCCTTATTTCACTTGCGAAATCAATTTTGTAACAAAAAAAGATGCCTTGAATGTGGCATCGGTAATGAAATTTTCAGAAAGGAGAACCAAGCAGCAACTACATCCAGTTGTAAGTTGTCACCACCTGTAAATCAGGATGAAGACTTTTCATTACTGGACAATTATCTCCAATTTTCTGCATGATGATTTTGGTGTTATCATCCAATCCGATATTGGGAATGTTGAGCACAACTTCAATTTTGCCAATTCTGCGGGGTTCGCTGAGCATGTGTTTGGTGACTTCAAGTCGTGTTTGACTTAGGTCGATATTCATGTCTGCAGCTCTGATGCCCATTGTAGTGATGATGCAAGTACCAAGTGCTACACAAACAGTATCAGTAGGACTGAACCTTTCGCCTTTACCTCTGTTGTCTGTTGGGGCGTCTGTTTCAATAAGAGAACCGCTTTGAAGGTGTGTACACTCACATCTGAGGTCGCCTTTATAAATTATGGATGCCGTCATGGTAATTGTTTTTAATTAAGATTGTAAAGAAATTTGTTGATAATGATATAAGTCAAAATGTTTTTACCCCTCAAGGTTATAATTTTACATAAATTTACTTTAGAAAATTATATACATGAAGAAATTGTTTTTGTTTTTACTTATGACAATCAGCAGCTATTTTGCCATGGCACAGGATAGCACAAATGTTAGAAAGCAGAAAAAAGAAGAAAGAAAGCAGCGCATAAATGCCATAGCCAAACAAGAAGAGGAAGGGGTGATTGTTTACAGAAAACATATTGCAGGTGGAATAAAGCTTACAAATGATGGCGCGGGACTTTTTGGAGAAATAGCCAGAGCTCGTTCAGTAGAAAAAGCACTTTTATTCCAAATAGAAATCACAGAAAGAGAGCACACTAAAGAGGAAAAACTTCAAAATAATTACAGTCCAACAGCTCCAGTCATTTATGGTAAGATA
>CALCNY010000325.1 GCA_937897585.1 uncultured Chitinophagaceae bacterium
GAGATAAACATCGGTGACTGGAGTTCAGACGTGTGCTCTTCCGATCTTCTTTAGGAACAGTTTTTCACGAATGGATGCATAGTTGGTACCAAATGATGCTCGGTACCAATGAAGGCAAATATCCATGGATGGATGAAGGTTTCACTAGTTATGCAGAAGATCTGGTGACTAAATTTTATTATGGAAAAGCTTCTATAATGGAATACAAAGATGCGCTCATCAACAATCCCAAAAATGAGGATTTGAAAAACTTGATCAACACATTGCCAGAAGATCATGCAGGCTCTTACTCATCTTATTTTGCGTTGGTGAAAAGTAAGTTAGATGAGCCTATGTGTACGCATTCTGATCATTACAATACTAATTTCGGTTACAGTATCAATGCTTACTCTAAAGGCGAAGTTTTCATGGAACAACTTGGATACATTGTTGGTGCTGCGATAAGAGATAAAATTCTTCTAGATTATTACAATCAATGGAAATTCAAACATCCAAATGATTACGACTTTATCAGAGTTGCAGAAAAAGCCAGTGGAATACAACTTGATTGGTATCAGGAATACTGGATTCATTCCACCAAAACAATTGATTATGCTATTGATAGTTTATGGGAAGAGAATGGACAATCTAAAATCAGAATTAAAAGAGTGGGTTTGATGCCTATGCCAATAGATTTGCAATTAAACTTCAAAGACGGAACCAATGAAATGCATTTGATTCCAATGAATGAAATGTTTGCCGCAAAACTTCCTGAGGATAAGAACCAAAAAACAATAACTGAAGAAGAATGGATTTGGACAAGACCTACTTATACGTTAAGTTTCAATAAAAGGTTGACTGAATTAACAAAGGCCGAAATCGATCCTTCAAAACGAATGGCTGATGTTGACAGAAAAAACAATCAGATTGAACTGAATTGGTAATTACTTCAAAGGTTGATACAGCATGTATTTTTCTTTGAAATATTCTTCAGGGAAAACTTTGTCGATATCCCAAACATAAGGCTTGCAGCCGCTTTCCTGAATTTCTTTGGTGAGGTCGCCACCTTTCAGGCAGATTAAACCATTCGGCACATTTTCATTGTCTATTTTAATTCTCTTTATTAATGGTTTGCTCCATTGCCATAATTCTTTTAATGGTGCAACAGCTCTTGATACCACACTGTCGAATTTTCTGTCTTTGATATCTTCTGCACGTGTATGCTTTACTGTTATGTTTGTCAATCCAATAGTGGCTGCGATTTCCTTTACTACATTTAATTTCTTATTGATGCTGTCCACCATATAGAATTCTGTTTCAGGAAAAAAAATGGCCAATGGTACCCCAGGAAATCCACCACCACAGCCAAGATCCATGATGGAAGCACCTTTCTCAAATTCAAATTGAGTAGTGATAGTTAAAGAGTGAAGTACATGATGCAAATAGAAATTATCGATATCCTTTCTGCTGATTACATTTATTTTTTCGTTCCACTCTTTGTATAAAGGCAACAATGCAATCAGTTGTTCTTTTTGTTTGGGCGTGAAATCTGCAAAATATTTTTCGATTATTTCCATTGAATTGTTTAATTCAAAATTAAAAAGTAAAAAGTGAAAATTCCGGAGTTTTCTTTTTCTTTTTCTTTTTTTGAATTTTGATTTTTAAATTTTGAATTTATTAAATCTTGATATTCTTAAAATAAACATTCCTACTTCCAAGTCATTTTTGCTTTTCTAATTAAAGCTGGCGCAAATATCAAGTAATAGAAGAACATCCAAATATCAAAAAAAAGAATGTAGGGTATTAAATCTTTTTCATCAAGCTTATTCAATGTTCTTATATAAGCAACTTGTTGAATTAAAAATCTGATTCCAAAAACAATTAGGCCATATTTCCAGTTGTAAAACAAACAAGTAACAATCAAAGCTGGGTAAAATAAAAAATGTGTCAGCGAAAATAAACCGAGTAAAAACTTGTGTGATTTCTTGTAATATTTTCCTGTAGAATAATGTCTGCTTTTTTGTGACATCCATTGCTTCCAGGTTTTTGCAGGCTTACTTAATGTGAAAGAATCTTTATTGATATTGATTCTCGTATTCTTGCTTGTTGCCGCCATGTTTACCAAAAGATCGTCATCGCCACCTGGAATATTATTATGAGCAGAAAAGCCTTTGTGTCTGTAAAATATTTCTTTTTTATAACTCAGATTTCTGCCAACGCCCATGTATGGGATTCCTGCCAATGCATAGCTCATGTATTGCAAAGCCGTATGGAAAGTTTCCCAGCGAATTAATTTATTGAGTAAAGATTTCTTTTTGTGATAGGCGCCATAACCGAGTACAATTTCTGTGTCGTCGCGAAAACAATCTTGCATAGACTGTATCCAGTGCTCTGTAGCTGGAACGCAATCTGCATCTGTAAGTAATACAATTTCATTTTTCGCAGACTTGATACCCACTGCCAAAGGGAATTTTTTACCCGGAATCATTTTAGCTTCTTGCGTTAATTCAATTACCTGCATTTGTTTGAATGCTTTTCTTAATTCCTCAAGCACGTATTTACTGTCGTCGTAAGAGTTGTCATTAACTACAATCACTTCATGTGTGGTGTTGTATTCTTGAATTAAAATTCCAGGAAGGTGATTGGCTAGATTAGCAGCTTCATCTCTTGCGCATACAATTACACTAACCGGATGTGTTTGAGTATTGGATCTGGTTTTTTGTTTATAAAATGCCAATCTGAAAAAAAAGAATAAAAAATAAAATATTTGAATGGCAGTAATCGTGCAGAGAAAATAGAAAATCATCAACGGCCAATGT
>CALCNY010000326.1 GCA_937897585.1 uncultured Chitinophagaceae bacterium
GCTACGACGTAAAGCAAGCTTCAAAATTTGTTGAAGGCGAATACTTAGTAGAAGTTTACCACAATGGTTTTAAAATTGGTGAAGGAAAAACAACTTTGAAAAAAGGTGGTTTATTCTAAAGCTCAATTAATCTCATATAAAAAAAGCCACTCGATTGAGTGGCTTTTTTTATATAATAGCATCCCAAATGCAAAAATGTATTTCGATTTATTTTAAAACAATAGCAGCTAAAGCAGGTAATTCCAAATGCAACAACTGCCATTGATTGGTTCCGTCTACTGAGCTTGCTTTTACCTCTTGATTGAATAAGTGACCTACACCCCAGAAAGCAGTTGCATCACTATTGAATATTTCCTTCCATTCAGTCTTTCCATACACATGAATGGGGAATTGATGTCTAGGCACTGGAGTCATGTTAAATACAACTAGAATCTCTTCCTTAGGATCTTTACCTTTTCGTTTAAATGCAATGACGCCTTCTTGCCTTTTGTTGGTTTCTACCCACTCAAATCCACCCACATCATATTGCAGTTCATACAATGCTGGGTGCGCCTTATACAATGCATTCAATTGCTGCACACAGTATTTCATGCCCCCATGACTTTTATATTGCAATAAGTCCCATTGTAACTCTGATTTGTAATCCCATTCCTTTGTGGCACCAAATTCGTTACCCATGAACAATAACTTAGCTCCTGGATGCGTATACATATAGGTATATAAAATACGAAGGTTAGCAAACTTCTGCCAGTCGTCACCAGGCATTTTATAAAGCATGGGACTTTTGCCATGTACTACTTCGTCATGAGATAATGGGAGCATAAAATTTTCATCGTAGAAATACATCATACTAAATGAAAACTTGTCTTGTTGCGTTTGTCTGAATGCAGGATGAAGTTTAAAATAATCTAGCGTATCATGCATCCAACCCATCATCCATTTCATGCCAAAACCTAAACCGCCATTTACAGTTGGCTTAGAAATTTTTGGCCAATCCGTTGCTTCTTCGGCAATGGTTTGAATATCAGGAAAATCTCTATACAAGGTTTCATTCAAGTCCTTAATAAAAGCAATGGCTTCTAGATTACCATTACCCCCATATTCATTTGGTTCCCATTGTGCTGCAGTTCGGCTATAATCGAGTCGGAGCATAGAACTCACGGCATCTACACGAATACCATCTGCATGAAATTGGTCGCACCAAAAACGGGCACTACTTATTAAAAATGATTTTACTTCTCCTCTTTTGTAATTAAAAATATACGAATTCCAATCTGGGTGAAAGCCTTTGCGCATATCTGCGTATTCATAGGTATGCGTACCATCAAACATAAACAAACCATGTGCATCGTAAGGAAAATGCGAAGGCACCCAATCTAAAATCACCCCAATGCCCTCCTGGTGAAAATAATCAATCATCGCCATAAACTCCTCCGGGTGTCCAAAACGGGAAGTTGGAGCAAAATACCCTGTTCCCTGGTAGCCCCAAGAACCATCAAATGGAAATTCCATTACAGGCAGGATTAGGAATTGGAAAAGTGGATTCATTGATTTTAATCTGGCCGGATAATACTTATCAGCAAATTTCATGTAAAACAAATTCTATTCAACAGATAAACTATCGTAAAGGGTTACCCGCTTTTGATTACACAAGATTGTCTCAACATTACAAGAATCCTTTGCCTGTAATGCAATTCGTGTCGTCAGTAATAGGACTTGATTACAAGCATATTGAAAACCCATTCAATGAGTTCGACAGAGAGTTGTTGATTCCTCATATGGTGTCAAGAGAAGGTCCGGCGCTTGCTGTGGCTGATATCAATGGAGATGGAAAAGAGGATTTGTTTGTGGGTTCATCTAAAGGAAACAAACCAGCAGTTTATATTCAAAATAATTTCGGGAAGTTTGAAAGATTGAATCAACCTGAATTAGATAAAGACAGTGTGTATGAAGAAACAGATGCGATTTGGGTTGATGTCAACAACGACAAGAATTTGGATTTGGTTATTGCAGACGGCGGCAATGAATATTACGGAAACAGCGAGTACTTGTCACCAAGAGTTTTTATCAATGACGGCAAAGGCAATTTGAAAAAACAGACTACATCATTTTCAAATCTTTTTGTAAATGCATCATGTGTTGCTGCCAATGATATTAATGGAGATGGATTTCCTGATTTATTTATAGGAGCCAGAACCGTTTCATTTGCATACGGAGAACAACCTAAATCTTATTTATTGTTAAATGATGGTAAAGGAAATTTCAGTGATGTTACGGAAAAGTATTCCAAAGAGCTGAAGCAATCGGGAATGGTAACTGGTGCGTGCTGGAGTGATTTGAATCAAGATGGTAAAAATGATTTGTTGTTATCAAGCGAATGGGGAAACATAACAGCCTTTGTTTACAATAATGGTAAGTTTTTAAAAAAAGAAATTTCATCACAAAAAGGTTGGTGGAATTTTGTAAAAACAGTTGACGTAGATGGCGATGGAGATTTGGATATCGTTGCGGGAAACCTTGGATTGAACAGCAGATTGAAAGCATCTGTTGATGAGCCAGTCAAAATGTATTACAATGATTTCGATAACAACGAAACTAAAGAACAAATACTTACATACTATGTTCAACATAAAGAAATTCCTTTTGCCAACAGAGATGAGTTGATGCGACAAATGCCACCCTTCAAGAAAAAATATTTGTATGCTGAAGATTTAGCAAAAGCTTCAATTGATGATATCATAGGAATAGAGAAAATGAATTCATCTGTAATTTATACAGCAACTGAATTTTCGAGTATGATTTTTATCAACGATGGTAAAATGAATTTTACTGAAAAATCACTTCCTTGGCAAGCGCAATTGACACCGATGAGAGATGCGATTGTAACAGACATCAATCATGATCAACTTCCAGATTTAATTTGCGTTGGTAATTATTATGAGAACAATATTGAAATGGGAAGATATGATGCGGATTACGGGACGGTATTGATCAACAAAGGGAAAGGAGAATTTGTAGCATCAAATCTAAATGGTGTTGTTTTAAAAGGAGAAAGCAGACATATTGCGCCAATCAATATTTTCGGATATAATAAGGGGTTTGTTGTGGCAATGAATAATGATAGTTTGAGGGTTGTGGAGTGGTAGGAATGTAAAATGTAAAATATTGAATGTAAAATGTAAAAGTTGGATTTCAGAAACGAAATTGATATTCTCTCATGAATCAAAAAATCGTCATCGTTTTTATTTGTGCCTTCGAGTCTTAGTGGTAAAAAGTTTGTGGCAAACCAACAAAACGCAATCAAAGTCCCCCTTGGGGGATCTAGGGGGCCTCTTACATCACCGGATAATAAATATTCGTCACCCATTTTGCAGTATCAGTAACCAATAATCTATTTGTCACCATAGATTGAAAGGGAATAGCTGGAGCAGATAATTTATAATCACTGATATACATTCTCATTTGTTCAATGGCATTTTCAATAGAAGCATTACCGCCTGTTACAGGAGCAAATAAAGTATTTCCTTGAATCATGAATCTGAAACGAAATTTATCGCTGGAAGGAATTTGTTTATTAATAGGTAAAGCTAACTTTAACGCATATCCGCTGCTGTCTCTTTTTTCAATATTCATCATCGGATATTTAACCATACTTGCACCGTTGGCTTTTGCATAATTGCTTAACTCATCAATTATGGTATATATAGTCTTATTGTCAGGATATGCTGTAACCAACTTTTCCGTGCTGATCATAAATGTATCAGTAAATTTTCTTTTGTCTATTTCAATACCGTAAACATTTTTCTTAACGCCAACATAATCTGTAAATGCTTTCATTAATTTATCCATGTTCTTTTTAATTTCTACAGCAAGAAAATAATTTTCAAGTCTGCTGATAGGATTGTTTCCGGGAGTGAGTTTGCATTTCCATTCGAAACCTGTAGAATCGGGTTTGTATAAAACGAGGTCGATTGTTGAGTTAATACTTTTTTTATTTGTTTTGGTAATGTCGATACCGGCTGCATAAGGTGAGCGATCGGTGATGGCGAAGTTTGTATTTTGAAAAACAAAATTGCTGTCGTCGGTAATTTTTTCAGGCCACCATTTTTGCCAGTTAGATTCTTTTAAAAGATAGTCGGCGCAAACTCTGGAGTTGTTATTGAAATATCCGGCCGCAGAAATATTAATTACAGCAGGGATGAAAAGAAAAATTCCTAAAATAACTATTATCAATACAACAGTAACAGCTATAATTAATTTTTTAATATTCATATTGTATAGAAGGCATTTAAGAAAAGAATGTTGCCTGCATTTCGAATCGATTTGTGTAAATTTATGCTTTGCTATTTAGATAAAAACCATTGTCTGCAAGATGTTAAAAACTATCAAAGGATTTATTTTTGATATGGATGGAACAATATGTGATAACATGCATTTCCATTTACCTGTTTGGGAACGTGTTGTTATAGAAATGGGAGGTGATTTACAAGGAGAAGATTTGCTCAAAGAACTTTATGGAAAGAACGATGAAATTATAAACCGAATTTTTGGAAAAGGAAAATTCACTTCGGAAGAAGCTAACAAATGGGGTGATTATAAAGAGGCGTTATACAGAGAAATTTATAAAGGCAAAATAGATGCCGTTCCTGGTTTACACGATTTTTTAGAAAAGGCAAAAAATGCCGGAATAAAAATTGGCTTAGGAACCGCAGGTGTTCATGAAAACATTCATTTTACTTTGGAAGAGCTTGATATTGCTCATTATTTTGAAGTCCTTGTTGGCAAAAATGATGTTACCCACAGCAAACCCGATCCTGAAACATTTTTATTGTGTGCATCTAAGCTGGGTTTGAATCCTGATGAATGTATCGTATTTGAAGATGTTCCCAAAGGTGTGGAATGTGCTGAACGAGCAGGAATGCGCTGCATTGTGGTGAACACTTCTCATGATGAAATTGAATTTGGTCACCATGAAAATATCATTCGTTTTATAAAAGACTTTACACAGCTTAGTCCAGCTGATTTATTATAAAAATTCCAAAATGAAAAATCTGATTTACGTTTTTACGTTGATTGTTATACTCGCATCTTGCAAAGAAAAAAACAATACTTATGTTGCTGTATTTAATGATCCGTTGTTATACTGCAAGACAGTAAAGAAACTGAATGATGTGGTCTTGGAAAATAACTTCCCACCGATGATTGGTTCGCGTAATTATGCATATGCAAATATCGCCGCTTATGAAGCAATGGCGGCAGGCAATTCGAAATTTAATTCTCTTGCCGGACAAATTCATGATTTAGGTCCTTTACCGAAAGTAGATACAGCTGGTGTTAACTTTCATATGGCTTCTTTATTGGCGTTCATAAAAATTGGCAATGCTGTTACATTTCCCGAAGGTAGCATGATAGATGAATATGATTACATTGTTCATTTGGCAGACAGTACGGGGATGCCTAAGGAGATGATTGCCAAATCAAAAGTTTTTGCTGATACGGTAACGGCACACATTACGCGCTGGAGTAAAAAAGACAATTATGCTCAAACAAGAAGTGCTACAAAATACACCGTGATTGATACTCCAGGAAGATGGATTCCTACGCCACCGGCTTATATGCAAGCGCTGGAGCCACATTGGATGGAAATCAGAACATTAGCGATTGATAGTCCGGGTCAGTTTAAAGTGCCACCACCCATGACTTTCAACATCAAAGACAAAAACAGCGAATATTACAAACAGGTAATGGATGTAAAAAATGCTATTGATAGTTTAACACCTGAACAAAAGCATATCGCTGAATTTTGGGATGATTTGAATGTAAGATTGAACGTGAGCGGACACGTACAGTTCATGACCAAAAAATTCTCACCTCCTGGACACTGGATGAACATTGTTGGTATTGCTGCTCAAAAAGCCAAGTCTGATTTTGCTACTACCGTTTCAGCTTACACGCTAACATCAGTTTGTATTTTTGATGCGTTCATTCAATGCTGGAATGCTAAATATGAGTACTACACATCAAGACCAGAAACAGTTATCAATAAATACATTGACATCAACTGGAGACCTTTTTTACAAACACCACCATTTCCTGAATATACCTGCGGACATAGTACTATAAGCAGTGCGGCAGCAGAAGCATTGACAAGTATATATGGAGAGCCATTTGCGTATACAGATACCAGTGAGTTGGAATTCGGTATTGATAATCGTTCATTCAAATCTTTCAGAGATGCAGCTAAAGAAAATAACAGTGCTAGATTTTATGGCGGTATACATTTTCATCCAAGTTGTATTGTAAGTAATAAAGCAGGGAGAGAAGTGGGAGATTTTATTGTGGGGAAGTTGAAGATGAGGAAGTAAAGCCCCCTAAATCCCCCGAAGGGAGACTTTAATTGTGTTTTGTTGGATTGCTACAAATGAAAGAATTTTACCGCTGAGAATTTGAGTAAATTGAGTTAACGCAGAGTAGATAATTAAAAAAAAATATACTGCAATTTCAATCCATCTCTGCGCAATCTCAATTCCCTCCATTTCTCTGCGGTGAAAAAAATTCGTGAATTCGTGGCAACTCTTTTATTCCCCGAAAGGCTTTCCCCACCGCAATCGATTGAAATTTTATACGCATCTTTTTGCATCTTTTCTTTTCCTAACTTAATTCCAAATTATCATCCATGAACAAAATTTTATTTGCTTTGCTTTTAGCAACTACCATTTTATCCTGCAATAATAAATCCGAAGAAAAAAAGGATGCTTTCGCTTCTGTGCCTGATCGCAAATGGTGGAAAGAAGCTTCTGTATATCAGATTTATCCAAGAAGTTTCAAAGACAGCGATGGAGATGGTGTAGGTGATTTGAAAGGCATCATTTCAAAACTGGATTATATTAAAAGTTTGGGTATAGATGTAGTTTGGCTGAACCCAATTTTTGGCTCACCCAACGCAGATAATGGTTATGATATCAGCGATTATCAAGCGATTATGAAAGAGTTTGGTTCTATGGAAGATTTTGATGCTTTATTGAAAGGCATGCACGACAGAGGCATAAAAATTTTATTGGATTTAGTAGTTAACCATTGCAGTGATGAACATGAGTGGTTTAAACAAGCCCGTAGCTCAAGAACCAATCCTTACAGAAATTATTTTCATTGGTGGCCTGCAGAAAATGGTAAACCACCTTTCCGCCCGGGTTCTTTTGAAGTAGATGGAAGTGGATGGAGATATGATTCGTTGACCAACTCTTATTACTTACATTATTTCAGTTACAAACAACCCGATCTCAATTGGGAAAATCCAAAGCTTCGCAAAGAGATTTTTGACATGATGAATTTCTGGTTCAAGAAAGGCGTTGATGGTTTCAGAATGGACGTGATTCCTTTCATTTCAAAGGACACCACCTTCCCGGTGATTACACAAAAATATCTTGACGAAAATTATAATGGCGACTGGGGACAGTACATGGGTAATGGACCTTTTTTGCATCAGTATTTAAAAGAAATGAATAAAGAAGTGTTGAGTAAATACGATTGTATGTCTGTTGCAGAAGGCGCTGGCGTCACAGCCAATACAGCACATAATTTTGTAGACGAAGACAGAAAAGAATTAAGCATGCTGTATCATTTTGAAGGAGTTAGTTATGGTTATCAGCCAGGAAAATTCAAAACACCTTACCCTGATGGCTACAAGCTTCCAGGTTTTAAAGCTATCTATTCTAAATGGGATAGTGTGTTTGCTGAGAAAGGCTGGGGAACAATCTATTTAGGAAATCATGATCAACCACGCATGGTTACCCGCTGGGGCAATGATGATGCACAATACAGAGAATTGTCTTCTAAAATGCTGACTACATTTTTATTAACAATGCGCGCTACACCTTATTATTATTTCGGGGATGAACTGGGAATGAGTAACATCAAATTTGATTCCATTCAACAATATAAAGACATTGAATCTATCAGCATGTACCAGCAGATAAAAAACAATGGTGGTGATTTGAAAGAATTTATAGAAGCACAGAAAATTTCTGCGAGAGACAATGGCCGTACGCCAATGCAATGGAATAATGCTGTGAATGCAGGTTTCTCAACTGGTACACCCTGGATTCCGGTAAACAAAAATTATGCTGATATAAATGTTGAAGCACAAGAAAAAAATCCAAACTCAACATTAAACTACTTCAGAAAACTAATTCAATTGCGTAAAAGCAGTCCAACTTTGGTCTATGGAAAATATCAGTTATTAGACAAAGAAAATCCTGATGTTTATGCTTACACCAGAGAATGGAATGGTGAAAAACTATTGATTTTATTAAGCTTCTGCAATAAAGGCGGAAGCTTATCACTAGCTCCAGACATGAAACTGGGAGAAGAGCTTATCAACAATTACGATTCAAAATTATCAGTTGAAAATAATCTTATAAAATTAAAACCCTGGCAGGCGGTTATTGTAAAAATAAAATAGGATTTTTACAACTCTAAAAATAAAAACTAATGAAGAAATTCTTAATGGTGTCAATGTTGTTTATAGCTGTAAAAATATCAGCTCAACAAACACCGGCTTATCTGAATACAAAATTATCAATTGACCAAAGGGTTAAAGATTTATTAGGTCGCATGACACCTGAAGAAAAAGCAGGTCAGCTCAACCAATTGAACGGCGGCGCTTTCACCGGTCCTGCAGTAAAAGATAATGGACAAAAAGAAAAAATTCAATTAGTAAAAGAAGGCAAAATGGGTTCATTGCTAAATGTAATTGGATCTGCAGATACACGTGCGATTCAGGAAGTAGCGATGCAGTCACGATTGAAAATTCCATTGATTTTTGGATACGATGTGATACATGGATTTAAAACTATTTTCCCTATTCCATTGGCAGAAGCTTGTAGTTGGGATTTGAATCAGATAGAAAAGAATAGCGGAGTTGCTGCGAAAGAAGCCGCTTCAGCAGGTATTCACTGGACGTTTGCACCAATGTGCGATATTAGTAATGATCCACGTTGGGGAAGAGTGATGGAAGGTGCAGGTGAAGATCCATATTTGGCAGCAAAGATTTCAGGTGCTCGTGTAAAAGGCTTGCAAGGTTCGCAATATGATAACCAGCATATCATGTCATGCGTTAAGCATTTCGCTGTGTATGGTGCGGTTGAAGGTGGAAGAGAATACAATACTGTAGATGTTTCTCGTGTACAATTATGGAATAAATATTTGCCTTCATACAAAGGTGCGATAGATGCCGGTGCTGCGTCTGTGATGAATGCATTCAATATTTTCGAAGGTGTACCATCTAGTGGAAACAAATATTTGGTAACTGAAGTGTTAAAAAAGAAATGGGGTTACAAAGGTTTCTTAGTTAGTGATTGGGCTTCTTTCAAAGAAATGATAACCCATGGTTATGCAGCAGATGATAAAGATGCAGCATTGAAAGCACTTAAAGCTGGAAGTATGATGGATATGGAATCAAAAGTTTCTTATAAATATATTCCAGAGTTGTTGAAAGAAGGTAAAGTAACAATGGCAGAAGTTGATGAAGCCGTTGGTAAAATCTTGTACTATAAATTCAAATTGGGATTGTTTGAAGATCCATTTAAGTATTGCAATGAAACAAGAGAGAAAGAAAATTTGTTTACTGCTGATAACAGAAAAATTGCCAGAGAAGCGGCTGCGGGCTCTATAGTGATGTTGAAGAATAATAAAAATTTATTGCCTTTAAGTAAAAGCACCAAGATTGCGATGATAGGATTATATGCCATCAGTAAAGAAGATATGTTTGATTTTTGGGTAGCACAAGGAAAAACAGAAGAAGCAGTTTCTGTTTTTGATGGATTGAAATCAGCATTTCCTAATTCACTTACATTTGCCCAAGGATATAATGCTGACAACACAACGAATGACACTTTATTAAGAGAAGCAAAAAATGCGGCAATTGGTTCAGATGTAATTGTGGTAAATATCGGCATCAGTGGTAAAATGGCCGGTGAAGACAGAGCATTGGGAAATCCTCAAATTTCAGCTGGACAAATTCAATTATTAAAAGCATTACGCGAAACAGGAAAGCCAGTTGTAGCTTTAGTTTCAAGCGGAAGACCATTGGTACTTACAGAAGCAGAACCTTTGACAGATGCGATATTACAATGCTGGATTTTAGGTACAGAACATGGAAACGCCATTGCTGATGTGTTGAGTGGTGATGTGAATCCTTCTGCAAAAACAGTGATGAGTTTCCCTTATGCCGTTGGTCAGATTCCTGTTTATTATAATCATTTCAATACCGGACGCCCAACAACAGATGATCCTGCAGGTAATTGGTACAGCCGTTATCGTGATATTCCAAGAGATCCTTTATATCCTTTTGGATTCGGTTTGAGCTATTCAAATTTTGAATACAGTGATTTAAAAATTTCTTCAACATCTATGAAGAAAACAGACAAACTAACGGTTACGGTAAGCCTAAAAAATAACAGCAATGTTACTGGTGAAGAAGTAGTACAATTGTAGATCGGAAGAGCGTCGTGTAGGGAAAGAGTG
>CALCNY010000327.1 GCA_937897585.1 uncultured Chitinophagaceae bacterium
AATCTCCTAGGCTCTTACCCTGGAATCCAAAAATATCGGGCTTGTAAAATTCGTGTTGCTTTTCATACTTCATCGGAGTATCCTGTACTTCTACCCCAGTCATGCGTTCAATATTGAAATACTTATTGAGCCTTGTTTTGATCTCAAAAGCAGAAACCGAATCGTAATTATCGGTAAAACAAGTTGGTTCTACCAAACGATCCGTTACACTCTGACTATTTGCAGAACTATACCCTTTAATCAAAAGTTGTTTTCCTTCTATGATTGCTACTGAAATCTGCTCCACAATTTTGGCAAGGTGTGCTTTGAATAAGCTATTAGCACCTATTTCAATTTCGCTAGACTGCTGCACCTTTTGTAGTACACTCTGCGCTAATTGATTTTCTTTTCCTGACGACAGGAGTAGCATCTTTAAGTATTCGGCTTCCTGGGGTGTAAACGGAATGAGTTCAATATCTGCCGTTGATGCAATGAAAATTTTATTATTACTGTCTCTCTCAATGGTGAAACCAAGGTCTTTTAATAAATCGAGATAACGATATACAGTTCTTTCGGATGTATCTAAAAAGGATTCGATACTTCGAACTGATTTAGCAGGTCGTGCTTTCAGGTAATTGATTAACTGAAAAAGCCTGTAAATTCTATTCTGATTAAACATGTTGACAAATATTTTGACAAATAAAGTCAAATGACTCAAGCTATCCAAACGATTGACCTTATTTGGCAAAATCATTGTGTTAATTTGTTGACATTTAAAATAAACACTCATGTCTAATAAAATTATTGTTACCACAGGAGACCTAAAAAATGATTATGAAATTTTAGGCCCAGTTTACTTTTCAGTTTCTAATAAAGGATTATTTGGTAGTCAGTTAGGAACGCTAATAAAAAAATATAAAGGTGAAATTGAGAACCTGAAAAAGGAATCACTTTTAACAAAAGAGCGTGCTGACTGGGGTGTTCTTTGGGGCGAATTTTCAGCTGGTCAAAATGATTTTGACAAAGCATTTTTTATCGCAGTTCAAGAGTTGAAATCAAGAGCATCAATATTACAAGCCGATGCAATTGTTTCTATGCGTCAGGACTTAGATTTGGACACTAATGGCTTTCAATATTTCTATTTGCAGATGTATGGTACAGCTGTAAAATTCAAATAAGCAACATTAAAACTCCATACTTCCACCTGCATTAAACCTGCCCGTAGAAGTTGCTTTTCCCTTTTCAACCTGTACAATTACATCAACTTCATGGGCGTGTTCATTCACGCCTTTGAATTTTCCTTCTTTGGTGGTGTGATAAATAAAAATGAATGAAACCTCTGGATGCATTTTTCGCAAACTATCAATGTCGGTCACATCCATTCCAGCCTTGGAAACACTGTCAATAAAAACAAAATGAAAATCATTCAGGTTTTCAGGAACACGGTCGGTGATATACAGGTTTGAGTGATGTGCCTTTAGGCGTTCAATCTTTTCCTTCAAGGTGTAGCCAAATCCTTCCTCAATGGCGCAATACAGAACTTTACCGTGATTTGCAGCTAGGTGGTTGGCAAAGTCCAAACACATGGTTGATTTACCAGATTTTGGAAGTCCGTAAACCATGGCTGTGAATCCCACGCTTGGATCACCAATGAGTTCTTTATATCGGCCTTGTAATCCTATTGTTTGAAAATCCATGGCAAGTAATTCACCCGAACTCACAATCATTCCATTGTCATCATCGTAACCGTTGAGGCTTTTTTTTTGAAACAAGTTTTCTCCTAAAATGCCCATTAAACCATTAAGCTGTGCCTTGTTGATGTTCAACATCGCAGAATCACCGTCATTGTAGTTTTTAAGCGTTTGGTAGGCTTCATTTAACTTATCGGCATACTTGTCCGATTTAGTGATTTTTCCTTGTTCAACAGCCTTTTTGATGCGATTAAACAAACGTTGAGACCTGTCCTTAACATCTCGCTTTCCGTTAAGTGCGATATAGGATTTTAATAAGGCAACTGAAAACATCCCTTCCTGGCTATGAGCAATTTCTAAATAACGCTTTAAGTTTTTGCTGTCAATCTTGATTTCCGCCATGTCGCCCATTTTCTCATAACAAGAAATCAGTTGTTTTTGCATCATATCAATCTCTTTGGCGTATGGGGAGTCCTTTCCTATTCTGCGCTCTATAATGGCTTTTTGAAGACTGTGTAACAGGGTTAATATTTGTGCCTGGCTTTTTACTTTTCCATGCATGGCAGCATAACGTTTGATAAATTGAACATCGGTATCAATCAGTTCTACATCTTCGCTGTCGTATTCCTCTTTTTCAACCGCTGCTTTTTTAGGTGGCATTTTAGGCGTTGCAGGTGTTGGCTTTGCAGTTGCAGCTTTGGGCGCTGTTTTTACAGTTTTGGTTGGCAATGATTTTGAAGCAGTCACTACTGAGCTTGGATTTTTATCCAGGTACTCATTTAACTTTTGAAAAAATGCATCCACCACACGTTTGATGTTTTCATTTGAGTTGTAGGCGGCCCAATTATTTTGAGATGCACCTTCAACCAGTTTATGTCCTTTGGAGAGGGCTTCGGGTAAATTATCCCAGTTAATGCTGGCGGCTTTTGAGAAGTAGTTGTTCGTATTTAGCATGGTTTAAAAATTTATAAGTTCGAGTTCTATTTCAAAGGCTAAAGCTTCGAGCTCTAACTCACTTGTATTGAATGTTTGTGTTGATGCAGCTGGG
>CALCNY010000328.1 GCA_937897585.1 uncultured Chitinophagaceae bacterium
CGTCTAAAGTTTCTTGTAATAGTAAAGCCATTTCTCTGTTAAAAGAATTGAACTTCTCAGGTCTGTTTAAGGTGATAACACCTACATTTTTTTTTAATTCAAATAATATAGAAGACATAATAATATTTTAATCATCAAAACTTTTTACTTCAGAATGTTCCAGTAAAAAATGATTTACCAAATCGTAGTTTCTGTCGGGAGAACTAATTCTGTATAGAAAAACAGCATTATTATTTTCTTTCACAATTTTCATACAACGAAAACTCAATTCGTTTGCGGTAAAAAATTTTTCTAAATCAGCTCTTAGATTATTTCCAATTCCGTCAGTAACTATTCTATAATCTTTCACTTTGTGAAACTTATGAATGAATTGATGAACAGGTTCTAAAATAAAAAGTGTAATAACGACTATGGTTGTTACAACTATGGCAACAGGATAGTCATGATAGCCAACTGCCATCCCCAATGCAGCTGTAATCCAAATCAATGCCGAAGTGGTAAGACCTTTTACAGAAATACCTTCTTTAAAAATAACGCCCGCGCCTATGAAACCAATACCTGTAACAATATTGCTGGCAATTCTGTCACTCGCACCCAGGTTGGCTGCTTCTTTAGATAAAATGGTAAACAAACAAGATCCAACAGAAATCAAAATCATTGTTCTAAAACCTGCTGCTTTACTTCTGAATTCTCTTTCTATCCCAAGAATACCACCGATTACAAATGCCACTGAAACTTGTGCAGCTTGTTCAAGATAAATATTCATGCTGTGCATATATTAAAGTTTTATCGACATTAAAGTTAAGAAGTTTAGTGGCATTTGAAATAATCAAAAGGCTCTTTACAATCATTGCATTGATACAAAGCTTTACAAGCCGTTGAACCAAATTCGCTCAGCAATTTTGTATTGGTGGAATGACATTGAGGACATTCGATATCTTCTTCTTGAGAGAAAAGTAATTTATTGATTCTCGAACTTATGTTTTGAGGCGGAGCAATTCCATATGCTTTCAATTTATTTTTTCCTTCTTCACTCATCCAGTCTGTTGTCCATGCGGGTTGCAGGGTGTAAGTTACCTTGACATCCGTATATCCATTTTCAATCAATTTCATTTTAATGTCAAAAGCAATGGCATCCATTGCAGGACAACCTGAGTAGGTGGGTGTTATGATAACTTCAATATTATTTTGATTGTCCGTAATAACATCTCTAACAATGCCCATATCCAAAATAGTCAACACAGGAATTTCAGGATCACTGACCTGTTCAAGTATTTTATAAATATGTTCTTTTATTAAATCAGACATAAAATTAGATTACCATTCAGCGCCGGGATAAGTTCTTTGCAGGGATTGCATTTCTGCTAAAATATAACCGAGATGTTCAGTATGGATTCCGTTTTTTCCGCCAGTTTGCATGAATGTATTTTCAGGAACAGATAAAGTAGCTTCTTCAAAAACAGTTTTTATCTTTTCAAGCCAGTTCACTTTTAGAGAAGCCACATCAATCATTTCATAATCTGCAGGAATAAAAAATTCGCCAGTATAGTTCCATAATGCATCAATCGCATTGTTCATTCTGTTGTGGCTTTCTGCAGTGCCATCGCCCAATCTGATTACCCATTCACTGCTCCACTTGATGTGGTAATTAATTTCTTTTATAGACTTAGTAGCAATGGCTGCTAATTGTTCATCAACGCCTTTTTCTAATTGCTCAAAAACCATCAATTGAAAACTGCTGAAAAAAAATTGTCGTAATATAGTTTGCGCCCAATCGCCATTTGGTAATTCGCAGATGAGATGATTTTTAAATTCTCTTTCTGTTCTCAAATACGCCAATGAATCTTCTGTTTCGTTTTTGTTTTCTGATTGATTGATTAGCGTTGCAGCATATTGATAAAAGTTTCTTGCCTGACCAATTAAATCGAGTGTAATATTTGTGATGGCGATATCCTGCTCGAGAATGGGACCATGTGCACACCATTCGCCATTGCGTTGTCCGAGAATGAGGGTGGAGTCTGCGAGAGAGAGGGTGGCTTTTATTAGGGATTGGGGATTGGGGATTGGGGGATTAGGGATTGGGGATTGGGGATTGGGTATTAACATTGTAATTTATTTAGAAATTTGAAGCTTTGATTTATCTAAGTAGTTTATATAGCCATTAATGAGTTTGAAAACCAATTCGCATTTTTCAATTCCATTTTTTAAATCATTTTCAACAATATATTTTTCATCAAATGCTGTAATTAACTGTTCCATTGTTTCTGTAGAAGAACCTCTTGCAATAATAAAGAAATGCCTTGTATCATTATAAGCAAATCTTCCATATCCCTCGGCTATATTCCTGCTAATTGATCTTGAACAGTCAATAATCTGTTTGGTTAATAAATACTTTTCATTTTCAGGAAACTTCTTTGTCAATAGTGATACATAAATTCTCAAATTTCTCGATTCCTTATAACATTCCAAGTTTTTAAAACCAATATATTTCATCACATTTACTTTGATTGAATCCAAAGCTAATTAATGTGATTTATTCTGAGTTGTTGATTTACTCCCTTTCACATGTTGTTTTCCCCAATTCCCAATCTCCCTAATTCCTAATTCCAAACTCCTAACCACTTCGTCGTCACATATGCTTCAACTCATCCGGTAAATCATAAAACGTAGGATGACGGTATACCTTATCCGAAGCCGGTTCGTAAAACATTTCCGCATCATCTGGATTGCTTGCGTGAATATATTTGCTTTCCACAACCCAAAGGCTGATGCCTTCTTGTCTTCTGGTATATACATCTCGTGCATTTTGAATTGCCATTTCTGCGTCTGCTGCATGTAAGCTTCCTGCATGTTTGTGATCAAGTCCTTGCTTGCTGCGGATAAACACTTCCCATAACGGCCATGTTGATTCAGCAGTTGAAGATTTTTTTTCGCTGTTGTTGTCAGCAGCGCCATCTGGAATATCTCCGTAATAATATTTTTTGATTGCTGTATTCATAACTATTGGTTTAAGCAGCTTTGATGTTCAATTTGTTTTTTCTTTTTTCTGCGTAAGCAAGAGCAGCGGCTCTAACCCAGGCACCTTCATCATGAGCTTTGTTTCTGGCAGCCAGTCTTTGTTTGTTGCAAGGACCGTTACCTTTTACTACGTTCCAAAATTCTTCCCAATTGATTTCGCCAAAATCGTAGTGCTTTCTTTCTTCATTCCATTTTAAATCTTTATCAGGCAATGTCATACCCAATAATTTTATTTGCTCTGCTATCATGTCAACAAAATTTTGACGCAGTTCGTCATTGGTTTTTCTTTTGATTTTCCATTTCATGCTTTGGTCGCTGTTAGTGCTTTCACTGTCTTTTGGACCAAACATCATCAAACTAGGCCACCACCAGCGGTTAATCGCTTCTTGACACATGTCACGTTGTTCTTGTGTTCCTTTACTCAATACCAGCAATGTTTCAAAACCCTGACGTTGATGAAAACTTTCTTCCTTGCATATACGCACCATCGCTCTTGCATAAGGACCATAAGAAGTTCTGCAAAGCATTACTTGATTAAGGATGGCAGCGCCGTCAACCAACCAACCTACAGCACCCATGTCAGCCCAGGTTAAAGTAGGGTAGTTAAATATAGAAGAGTATTTTGCTTTGCCGCTCAATAAATCATCAACCATCTGTTCTCTGCTGGTGCCTAAAGTTTCAGCAGCTGAATACAAGTACAATCCATGACCTGCTTCATCCTGAACTTTGGCAATTAAAATGGCTTTTCTTTTTAAAGACGGAGCTCTTGAAATCCAGTTGCCTTCCGGTAACATGCCTACAATTTCACTGTGAGCATGCTGACTGATTTGGCGAAGATTTGTTTTACGGTAAGCTTCTGGCATCCAGTCTTTAGGTTCGATTTTTATTTCCTTATCGATTTTATCCTGGAATGCTTTTTCTAAATCGTGAATTGACATAATGGTAATTTAGATAGTAAAGGTAAAAATTATTTTAATAAAAACTAACAAATGTTAGTTTTGTTTTTACCGCAGCGAAATGAGTGAAATGAGTTTACGCAGAGATTTTGTTTTAATTTAAAAAAATACTCCGCGAAACCTCTTTTTTCTCTTTATCTCTGCGGTAAAAAACTATTTCACATCAAAATCAATCACTACTTTTTCTGTTGTCGGGTGAGATTGGCAAGTAAGAATAAATCCTTGTTCAACTTCTTCAGGTTCCAAAGCGTAGTTGACATCCATATTCACCTGACCTTCCATCAATTTCGCTCTGCAAGTGCAACATACACCGCCTTTACAAGCGAAAGGCAGGTCAGCACCTTGTTTCAACGCTTCGTCAAGAATGCTATTTCCTTTAAATGACAAATCAAATGAAAAGGAACGGCCATCAACTTTGATGGTAACATTGCTTTTTGGAGCAGTGTTGTCATCTACAATGTTCTTCTTTGTAATTGTATTGACTGTTTGACCGGGTGAAGTAAAAAGTTCAAAATGGATGTTGCTTTTTGCCATTCCTGATTTTTCTAAATAATCTGCAGCAGAAAATATCATAGACTCGGGACCACATAAATAAGCAGCACTATATTTTTTATAATCAAGAAGTTTATTTAATTGTTTTAATTTCTCTTCATCAATTCTTCCATAGTTTAGATCTGCATCTGTTTTTTCTCTGCTTAAAATGTTAATCAAAGTGAAACGCTCCATGTATTTATTCTTCAGGTTTTCGAGTTCTTCAAAGAAAATGATGGAGGATCTGTTTTTACTTCCGTACACTAAAGTGAATGTACTGTTAGGTTGAATATGAAGTGTGTGTTTGATAATTGCGATAATGGGAGTGATGCCACTACCTGCCGCAACTGCAAGATAATTTCCGTTTTTTTCATTTATATGAGCGTTGAATTTCCCAGTGGGCGGCATCACTTCTAAAATTTCATTTGCTTTTAATTGTTCATTGGCAAAAGTTGAAAACAAACCACCATCGACTTTTTTTATAGCGATTTTCAATTGATTTTCATGAGGAGCACTACAAATAGAATAAGATCTTCTTACCTCTTCTCCGTTTATATTTTTCTTGATGGTGATATTCTGCCCTTCACGAAAAGTGAAGTTGGTATTATCTTTTGTGTCAAAGCAAACAGAAATACAATCGGGTGTTTCTTTGATAATGTTACTGATCGTGAGTGGGTGAAAATAAAGAGACATATTTTATTGTTTTGCAATGCCGTAAAGCAAATGATTAATCATATTGGTTTCAATTTCTTTGATGCTGACATTCTTTTTATGTCTTTGCCAAAGTTCTAATCCTCTTACCGCTGAAAGTATTGTAAAAACAGCCACATGAGGATGAATGTTTTTGAATTCTTTTTGTTGAATGCCTTTCTTCACCAGTTCAATCATTCTGCTTTCATATAATTTTCGCTGTGTTAAAAAATTACTTAGAAAAGGTTCTTCGAGTTGCTTCCATTCGTGATTGGCCACAAATACTTCATCGTATCCATCCATCATCATGTGAATATGAAATCGGATTAGTTTTTCTAGTTTTTGTGTTGTAGAAATTTCGCTTTTTTCTGTTTCGTGTAATTGAAGCATGAAATCATTTGCCACTTTGAAACAGATATGCTGAAGTAATTCACTTTTAGAACCAATGTGGTTATACAAACTAGAAGCCTCAACACCAATGTTTTCGGCAAGTTCGCGCATTGAAGTTCCCTTGAAACCTTTTTTTCTGAATAATGATGCAGCTTTCTTAATAATGACATCTTTTTTAGTGCCATTTTTTGAAGTAACGATTTTTGACATCTACAGACTTTTCACAAAACTAACACTTATTAGTTTTTTTATCAGGAAATTATTTTGCGAATCGTATATATGGTTCAACGATATGTAATTAAATGAAAGGCAATATTTAAAGTAAATACTTCTTGAAAATCATTGGGCTAATTAAATGAAGATTATCGCCTTCATAAAGTTGTCAAAAAAAACATAAATAATTTTTGTGAAAAAGTTATGAGATTTAAAATATACTCTATACTTTTACGTCCTACTCCCAAAGCTAACCTGTCCAATATTATCCTTTATTAAAACTTCCTCAAAGACTACTAGGCTTTTCAAGCGTCGTGCTTGTCAACATCGTAATTAAATTACTGAAAGGTATTTCTATATATTATTTGAGCTGAAACTCAAAACAATTTTCTTGTGGTTTCAGAGGTAAGCAAGGCCGGTGATTTCTATCATTGGCCATTTTTTTAATCAAGAGAACGGTTGATAAAATCAATCAAAGGTTTTGCTGTTTGAAAAATCTTTGCAAAGTCTTTTTCAGAATTTGATTTTGTGAAGTCCATTTCTGTCAAATCTTTTCTAACGATGAAACTTTTTAATTTTAAATAACCAACTGCGGGGTTATCTGCTTCATAACCTTTAGGTGGCCTTGATAATAAATCTGATTCGTCTAATCCGGATTCAAAATTCGTTTTAAATTTCTTTCCTTTTAAAATAGATTCAAACTCTTTACAATTGTAATCGATTTCTTGTCTGATATCAGCTAGGATTTTAGGTTCAGGCATCCAGATGCCGCAAGCCATAAAACATTTTCCAGGTTCGGCATGCAGATAGTAACCGGCGCCAGGTCCTTTTTTGCCGCCTTTGTTGAAATAAGCCGCAAAATTATTTTTATAAGGCCTTTTGTCTTTGCTGAATCGAATATCCCTGTTGATTCTGAAAATACAATCTTTGGCGTTTAATGCCGACAGTGAGTTGTCAATGACCGACAACTCGATTATCATTTCTTTTACAAATTCAATAAAATTGTTTCTTGCTTTTTCATAGTCATTTCTATGATCATCCATCCAGGCTTTGTTGTTATTGGCACTTAATTTTTTGAGAAATGCAAATGTGGTAGTATCAAGCATATGTAATTAAAAAAAGGGAACCAATATTGATTCCCTGTAAAATTATCTATTTATTCTTACTTTACTTTGCCCCAGTTTTCCCCGCTTTTAATACGGTACAAAGTCATTTCGCTGACTTTGTATTTTGTGGCCAGTTGTTTATAAGTCAATTTTCTTTTTGGATTGTTGATGGTTTCTTTAATGGCTTTAACTTGAGTTACAGTGAGTTTCAGTCCTGCAGTTCTAGTTGCCTGAAGTTTTTTGTATGCAACTTTAGCAGGGCTTTTTTGTTGGTGTGTGCCAACTTCTTCCAAAGTTGCCCATTTGAGATTTTTTGCTGTGTTGTCGGCTCTTTTGTGATTTAAATGAATCACATACTTTGCTTTAGGCGAACCTTTTTTGCAAAATAATTTTGCAATTTCGCGGTGAAAGTAAATGGTTCCGTTTCCGTTTTCAACATGAAGGTTTAGGGTACGATAGCCAGATGTTAATGAGCCATTTAAAAGTCTTCCGTCTTTATCAACAGAAAGAGTGTAACTAGCTGCACGGCCATGATTTGATACTGCATACTTCTTCTTTAGGTTTTTGTAACCTGAGAATTGCATTTGTTTCCAAATTTCTCCTGGAATTTTCTTAATCATCGTACTTTGTTTTTTATTGTTAGATTTGGTTTAGGTACACAGATAATACTACCTGCGTTAAGTTATAAATATAACAAAGAATTAGATTATTCGGGCAACATTGATAAAAATTCTTCTTCAGACATAATTTTAATACCTGGGATTTTTTTCGCTTTCTCGAGTTTGCTGCCTGCGTCTTCACCTGTTATGAGATAGTTCAATTTGCTGCTGACGCCACTGAGAATTTTACCTCCATTTTTTTCAACCAAAGCTTCAGCCTCATTTCTTTTTAGTTTCGAGAGCGTTCCCGTGAATAAAAAAGTTTGACCTGTAAGCATGCCTGTGATGCTTTCTTGCTTTTCTTGTTTTGTTTTTACGCCTAGTTCATTAAGTTTTTGTAACAGCGAGATATTGTCTACATCACTGAAAAAGTCAAAAATACTTTTAGCCACTTTTACGCCTACATCATCCATTAATTTCAACTCCTCTTCAGTCATTTTTTCAAATTCAAAAATATCGCTAACCTTTTGTGCAAGTGCTTTTGCTGTAGTTTCACCTACATACCTTATGCCCAATGCGTATATCAATCTATGAAGTGGTTGAGATTTACTCTCTTCAATGGCGGCTTTTAAATTTAATATTGATTTGGTGCCAAAGCCTTCAATTCCTGAAAGTTTTTCAACATCAAAAGAATAGATATCCGGAATGGTTTTTAATAAACCCATGTCAAAGAACTTACGAACATTAGCTTCACCAAAACTTTTGATATCCATGGCATCTTTACTCACGAAATGGATAATTCTTTCTACTACTTGCGCTTTACAATTGATGTTTGTACATCTCCAAACCGCTTCTTCTTCAGGTTTGAAAAGATGATGTTCACATACCGGACAATTTTTCGGAAATACGATTTCTATTTCTGATCCTTTTCTTAAATCTGGCAATGATTTCACAATTTGAGGAATGACATCACCACTACGTTCTATTAAAATCTGGTCACCAATTTTTAAATCTTTTTCTTTGATGTAATCTTCATTATGAATGGAAATACTACTTACCGTTACACCGCCCACATGTACTGGTTGAATTTTTGCAACTGGAGTCACAGCACCGGTACGACCGACCTGGTATTCAACGCCCAATAATTTGCTGGTAGCCTGACGGGCCTTGAATTTAAAAGCAATTGCCCATCTTGGATGGTGAGAGGTCATTCCAAGATTTTCCTGTAATTCAAGGTTATTAACTTTAATAACCATGCCATCTATTTCATAAGGAAGCTCATCTCTTTGTTTTTCAAAATTGTTTACAAATTCGATTACATCTTGAATTCCTTTTACGACTCTCATTTCTTTTTTAGGACTTCTGAAACCCAGATCCCAAAGCAGTTTCAGCATATCTGAATGTGAATGAATTTCTTCGGGCTTGGTTTCATCTTGCTTTACAATAAAACTGACATGATATAAAAAGCCTTCCAAATTTCTTCGGCTAACGATGGCCGTATCTTTTATTCTTAATGAACCTGCTGCCGCATTTCTTGGATTGGCTAAAGGTGGCAATCCTTCTTCCATGAGGCTTTCATTGTATTTCTTAAAATTGTTTTTATTCATTAGAATTTCACCACGAATTTCAATCTGTTGAATATTGTGTTTGCTGAATGGCGCAGACAAAGGAATGGATTTAATCTGTTTGATATTTGGAGTGATGTCATCGCCGGTTTCGCCATCACCGCGTGTCACACCACGAACAAGCATGTCGTTTTCATAAATTAATGATATGCTGGCTCCATCAAATTTGGGTTCAACAGAATATTCAATACTATCAAGTCCGGAAAGTTCCTTTGCTTTACGGTCCCAGTCTTTCAAATCTTCGTCATTATAAGAATTCTCCAGTGATAACATGGGAACAAGATGTTGGGTCTTTGGAAAATCTTTGATTAAACCTTTGCCCACACGTTGGGTTGGTGAATCTTTGGTAACTAAAGAAGGATTTTCTTTTTCAAAATGCTCCAGTTTTTTATAAAGCATATCATATTCGAAATCGCTGATAAGCGGATCGTTTTCTAAATAATATCGATGTTCATGAAAACGAAGAATATCTCTTAAAGTTTCTAAATTATTGGAGTTGATTTCAATAGGCTGCTTTTCGCTCAGCCATTCAATTGTATTGTGTTGAAGTGATATGATTTGCTCTTTGCTGTACATTTTTGAATAATTGCTTCAAAGTTAAAAATACCAACGCTGCATTTGTACTATTTTTGAAAAAAATTAAAATAAGATGTTTGGCACAAATAGAAATTATTCATTGACACTAAGTTTCAAAAGTTTTTGCTTTTTACTTATTACTTGTTTTATTTTTCTTACTTCATGTGATCATAAAACCAAAGTAGCCCTTATAGTAAAAAACGCTATCATTTATACAGTTGACAGCGGTTTTCATGTTTCTTATGCTATGGCAATAAACGACGGAAAAATTGTTGCTACCGGTGCTAACGAATATATAAATGCATTGTATAAAGCAGACAGCACTTTAGATGCCAAAAATAATTTCATTTACCCGGGATTTATTGATGCGCATTGCCATTTTACAGGCTATGCCACTGACAGCTGGAAATGCGATTTGATGGGCACCAATTCTTTTAAAGAAATCGTTGATAAAATTAATGAGTATAGTAAAACCGCTCCTATGGAGTGGATTTATGGTCATGGTTGGGACCAAAATGATTGGGCAATAAAAGAATTTCCCAATAAAGAAATATTAGATAGTTTGTTTCCAGACAGACCTGTATTTCTAAAAAGAATTGATGGTCATGCTGCATTAGCGAATCAAAAAGCCATAGAACTCGCCGGCGTAAATGTAAATACTACTATAAACGGTGGTAGTGTTGAAGTAATAAATGGGAAGTTAACAGGAATGTTTATAGATAACGCCATGGACTTGATTGAAAAACACATTCCATCTATTCCGGATAGTTTGGCTAAAAAATATTTCATTCAACTACAGCAGGATTGTTTCTCACAAGGATTAACAGGTGTACATGATTGTGGAATCAGTGAACATACCGTACAACTTGTGGATGAAGTGCAAAAGGCGGGGCTTTTAAAAATGAAAATATTTGCGTTGTTGTCAGACAGTGCTGATTATTATGACAGATGGATTAAGAAAGGTCCATACAAAACAGACCGACTACATGTTGGAGGCTTTAAGCTCTATGCAGATGGGGCATTAGGTTCAAGAGGTGCATGCTTGCTTGATCATTATGCAGATAAAAAAGACTGGAAAGGATTTTTATTGAGTGATCAGCAGCATTTTCAAACAATTGCTGAAAAGCTTTCCAATACTCAATTTCAGATGTGCACACATGCTATAGGCGACAGTGGTAATAGGGTTATTTTAAAAATATATGCCAACAACCTAAAAGGCACAAACGATAAAAGATGGAGAATCGAACATGCGCAGGTAGTCAATGAAAATGATTTTGATTTTTTCAAAGAATACAGCATCATTCCATCGGTTCAACCTACACATGCTACCAGTGATATGTATTGGGCTGGAGACAGGTTGGGTGAAAAAAGAATAATCAATGCTTATGCTTACCAAAAATTATTACAACAAAACGGTTGGATGCCATTAGGCACAGATTTTCCTGTAGAATATATTAGTCCATTTAAAACATTTTATGCAGCAGTTACCAGACAAGACGGCAATGGTTATCCGAAGAATGGATTTCAAATTGAAAATGCTTTAACAAGAGAACAAACGCTTCGCGGCATGACCATTTGGGCAGCCAAAGCTGCTTTTGAAGAAAATGAAAAAGGTAGTTTGGAGGCCGGTAAAGCTGCAGATTTTATTATCCTTGATACAGATTTGATGCATTGCGAACCTAGCTCAATTTTGAAGACAAAAGTAATTTCCAGCTATGTGAATGGGGAGGAGGTATATGGTCAGAATAAGAAGTAAAAAAAATTAAAGTGGAGTTTTTTGAATTTTACAAACCTAGGTTTTTCAAAAAAGTAATATTGCAATATTGCAATATCGCAATATTACGTCCGTGGCAATGAAACAG
>CALCNY010000329.1 GCA_937897585.1 uncultured Chitinophagaceae bacterium
GGATTCGAACCGCTGTGGAAGCTTTTGCAGAGCTCTGCCTAGCCACTCGGCCACAGGACCATAAAAAAACATTGTTCTATTCTTTCAAATAGTGTTGCAAAATAAGGTATTTTTATTGATAAATTAAAATACCCAACTCAAAAAAATCAAATCTTACAAAAACAGATACTTATGGTTACAATTCCGTCATCAGAACTCATCTTAAATAGCAGAGGCGCTCTTTATCATATTAATTGCCGACCAGAAGAAATTGCTAATACCATCATCACAGTCGGCGATCCTGACCGAGTAAAAGAAGTTAGTAAACATTTTGACAGAATTGAGTTTCGTAATCAACATCGTGAATTTGTAACACACACCGGGTATATTGGTAAAAAAAGAATCACTGCAATTAGCTCAGGAATTGGCCCAGGCAAAATTGATATCGTTTTAAATGAATTGGATGCATTGGTAAATATTGATTTAGAAGCCAGGACAATCAAGGAAAATATCACCAGTTTAAACATCATCAGAGTCGGCACCAGTGGTTCTTTACAAGCCGATATTCCTGTAGATAGTTATGTGGCAAGCACCCACGGCTTAGGGTTAGACAATCTTTTAAATTTTTATACCCATGAGTATACGAAGAGGAAACCCAATTACTAAACGCTTTTAATAATCACACGCAATTAAATCAAGGCATTTCTGCACCTTATGTCAACTCATGTAGCATGTCTTTAATGAAGGAGTTTGTAAATAATTTTCATCATGGCATCACGGTAACTTGTCCGGGTTTTTATGGACCCCAAGGAAGAGTTTTGAGAATGGGTTTGTCACGACCCAATTTAATTGACAAGCTTACTACATTTTCATTTGGAAAACATAGATTAACCAATTTCGAAATGGAAACATCAGCGATTTATGGCATTGGAGAAATATTAGGGCATCAATGTCTTTCCTTAAGTGCAATTGTTGCCAATAGAATTAAAAAAGAATTTTCTGCAGATGGTGCTGCTGCAGTTGAAAAATTAATATTAATCACTTTAGAAAATATAGCCGCTTCACAAATATGATTATGACATTTTATAAATACCAAGGAACAGGAAACGATTTTATTATTATTGATAACAGAAAAAATGAAATCAGACAATTAACCCAGCAACAAATTGAAAGACTTTGCAATCGCAAATTCGGAATTGGTGCCGACGGATTAATGCTAATGAATACCAAAGAAGGTTTTGATTTTGAAATGGTTTATTTCAACGCAGATGGAAATGAAAGCACCATGTGTGGGAATGGTGGCAGATGTATGGTTTCCTGCGCCTATCACCTCGGCATTCATAAATACACCTATCTTTTTATGGCCAAAGATGGTGAACATGAAGGCGAAATCAACATCGACAACAACATCAGATTAAAAATGAAAAATGTGGATATCGTGGAGTTTCAAAATCACCACGCGGTGCTTGATACAGGATCTCCTCATTTTGTAAAATTTGTAAACGATTTAGAAAATGTTGATGTGGTAGCATCAGGAAGAGACATTCGTGAAAGCAAACAATATGCAAACGAAGGCATCAATGTAAATTTCGTTGAAACTTTAAATGAGTTCACGATTTCTGTAAGAACTTATGAACGTGGCGTAGAAGATGAGACTTTAAGTTGTGGAACAGGCGTTACCGCTGCCGCATTAATTGCAGCACATAACAACAGAGGTTTTAACCGAGTAGAAGTAATAACACCCGGTGGAAAATTAAGCGTAGAATTTGAAAAAACAGGTGAAACTAACTTTGAAAACATCTGGCTTTGCGGGCCTGCAACTTTTGTGTTTAAGGGGGAGATTGAGATGGATACAAGATAGGCTGGATAGGATGGATAAGCTAGATAGGCTGGATAAGCTGGATAAGCTAGATAAGCTGGATAACAAACATCATCAACAAACATCAAACTATAAACAACAAACAATAAACTACAAACAATAAACTACAAACAATAAACTACAAATAATAAACAACAAACATATCCCCCTTGATACAATATTTCAAAATAGTAGATCAGAAAACAATTGCCATTGATAAGCCCGTCTCAGGAACTTGGGTTAATATCTTACCACCACTGAAACAGGAAGAGTTTTCTGAATTGAGCAATTTATTAAATATTCCTATCGACTTTTTAAAAGACTCTCTTGATATTGATGAAAGAAGTCGTTATGAAGCTGATGAACAGGTAAAACTTATTGTCATCAAAACGCCTACAGAAAATAATTCCTTTAATGAGAGCGATGCCTTTTACATTACAATACCAATTTGTATCATCTTAACTGCAGATCAAATTGTAACTGTCAATTCATTCGAAAACGAAGCCATTAAAAAGTTCCTGAATAGTTTTCAAAACCGCCACCCTGATAAAAAGAATATGATGGTGCTTAAAATTTTCGAAAAGATCACAACTAATTTTCAAGAATACTTAAAAGAAATCAACAACCGTCGTAATTCATTAGAACAAAAATTATACGATTCAAATAGGAATGAAGAACTACTGCAATTGATGCGAATCCAGAAAAGCCTGGTTTATTTTGTAACTGCATTACGTAGTAATGAATTGTTGATGATGAAAATGAGTCGAACTAACTTTTTAAGACTTGATGAAGAAGAAAAAGATTTTTTAGAAGATTTGATCATCGAAACTTCGCAAGCCTTGGAAACCGCAAATACTTATACCAACATCTTGAGCAGTACTTTAGATGCATTTGCCAGTATTATCAGCAACAACCAAAATGAAGTATTGAAAAGACTCACTACACTCACCATCTTTCTCAGTATTCCGGTTTTGATAGCCAGTATTTA
This sequence comes from uncultured Chitinophagaceae bacterium, assembly GCA_937897585.1. Classification (GTDB taxonomy): domain Bacteria; phylum Bacteroidota; class Bacteroidia; order Chitinophagales; family Chitinophagaceae; genus Ferruginibacter. Next base: position 2,826 of record CALCNY010000329.1, read on the forward strand.
TGGCATGAATGTGCCACTACCCTTTCAACATTCTCATCTGGCTTTCTGGATACCAGTTTCTGTCTGCTTTTTCATTCTTGGATTTGCATTGTATAATTATATAAGAAGACTAAAAAAATAAAACATGTTCAATATAAGAGTTTATGGTATTCTCATCAATGACAATAATGAAGTATTGGTAAGTGATGAGTTG
>CALCNY010000330.1 GCA_937897585.1 uncultured Chitinophagaceae bacterium
AATCGTAAAAACTTTGACTGAATTGTACTACTAAAAATAAAATTTTCAGTTAAAGTATTAAATCAGCAACTTTTTAAAAATTATTGACTAATAAAATCCATGAAATAGCTAATAATAATCAAACAGCCTCGATGAAAATAAGGGCTTGCAAATTTTATATCTAATAAAACGACTGAAATATCTAATAAAACGACTGAAACAAAAATACTTGTTAAAAACTTTCGCTTTTAGTTTACACTTTTGCACCCGTTATCACATATCCTTCGAAAAATTCAAACAGCCTGTTATAAAATTTATCGGGCATTACCTCCAAATCCATTAAGAATTTTTAAGAACCAATCCTTTTTATTTTCAAAAAGGGCATTACGATTTATTTACACACATGAGCCATAATTTAAAAGCTAAAAAAGCAAAAATGAAAAAGCTAAACACCATCGCCAAATTGTTAATCCTTGCTGCAATGTTCTTAGGATTAAAAACCCAAGCTCAAAATGATCCATCGTTGGTTTGGGCGAAAGCTTTGAACAACAGTTTGGGAAGTACATCAAATTGTGCATACACAAGACTGGATGCAAACGGTAATGTATATGCTGTCGGAAATTTTTCCGGAACAGTTGATTTCGATTTAGGAGTTGGTGTTGCTAATTTTACTTCTGCTGGAGGTACAGATGCATTTATTGCAAAATATGATGCCAATGGCAATTATCTTTGGGCATTTAAATTTGGTGGAACAGGTGCTGATCAAGCAAATTCAATTGCAATTGATAATAATGGAAATATTTTTGTATGTGGACAATTTATAAACACTGTTGATTTTGACCCAGGAGTGGGTGTGTCGAATTTTACATCAGCTGTTAATACTATCGATGGTTTTGTTGCAAAATATGATACCAATGGTAATTTTTTGTGGGCGAATGTTATTGGTGGTTCAAATTCAGATGTGGCAAATGCCTTGGCGCTTGATGTTAACAACAATGTAATTATAACAGGACAAGTAATGGGAGGTGTTAATGTTACATTTCCACAAAATGTTGTTTTATTAACCTCTGTTGATAATAATTCTGGAAGCTTATCAGTTCTTAACAGTGTAGGTACGCATATTTTATTGACTAAATACGATGCTAATGGAAATTATATTTGGGCAAAAGCAATGGGAAGTGTTGCTGGCACTTCAAATAGAGGAATTTGTGTTCGTACCGACAATAATGGCAATATTATTTTAGGTGGAGCTTTCGGTTCTTCAACCACAGCACCATTAGATTTTGATCCTGGAGTTGGTACCGTCAACAAATATGCAGCAGGAACAGGAAGTTCGGTTACAGCAATTGATGCATTTGTTGCAAAGTATAATGCATCGGGTGATTTTGTTTCTGTATTTACCTTTGGGGGACCTGGAACTGATGCAGTTAATGATTTAGGATTAGATGCAACTGGAAATTTATTTGTTACAGGAGGATTCCAAAATACAGTAGATTTTGACCCAGGAACGAATATCGTTAACAGAACCAGTGCAGGAGGTCTTGATATTTTTTTGGCTAAGTATGATAACAGCGGAAACTTTTTATGGGCAAATACAATGGGTAGCAGTCTTGGCGAAGCCGGTGCTGCTTTATTCGTTGAGTCTGGAGGGAATGTTGTATTTACTCCAAGGTTTAACAACTCAGTAGATTTTGACCCAAGTGCCAACACTGCCAACCTAACCAGTGCTGGCAATATTGATATTGTTCTTGCAAAATATGACGCATCTGGCAACTATATTTCGGCAGTAAGAATGGGAGGTAGTCTATTAGAGCAACCGTTTTCGTTAACATCAAATGGAAACGGAAAATATTTTATTTCAGGAATGTTCGCAAGTACTGATGCTGATTTTGATCCAGGTGCAGGAACTACAATTTTGACTGCTGTTGGCACCAATAATGGATTTTTAGCTGCCTATCAATACCCTTGCCAGCCATCTTCAGAAACCGTAATCGTGGAAACATGTGGTAGTTATGAATTTGGCGATAGTACATATACAGGTTCAACAACAGCAACACATACTTTCACGAATGAGGGTGGTTGTGATTCTGTTGTAACATTACAACTTACTTTTTTACCTGGCACATTTGATTCATCATTAACAACCATTACTGCAGATTGTGATGTAACTTCCTATTTATGGAATGATACAGAGTTTAATGAAAGCGGTCTTTATGCTATTCGAATTTCACGTCCTGAATATTGTGATAGTATTGCGTGGTTAGATCTTACATTAAGATCGGCTACAACATCATCTTTCACCATCACCGCAACAAATTCCTATTCATGGAATAACCAAACTTATACCACATCAGGTGTATATACATATACCACTACCAATGCATCAGGTTGCGATTCGGTGGCAACATTGGATTTGACGATTAATAATTCAGTGCCTTGTCAAACGACTAGCTCAACTACAGAATTTACAACTTGTAATTCTTATAGTTGGTATGGGCAAAATTATACTACATCCGGTAATTACACACATACAATTCTTAATGCAGCGGGTTGCGATTCGGTTGAAACACTTCAATTGACAATTGTACAAAGTAGCATTAGTGATACATCTGCAACTGCATGTGATCATTTCATCTGGTACGGAGAATTATTTTCTGCTACCGGTGATTATACAAGACATTTGTCAAATGCGCAAGGTTGTGATAGTGCCATTACTTTACATCTAACCATTAACAATCCTTCAGCTGCTGATGTAACCATGGCGGCTTGTGATAGTTATGATTATTTAGGAACACATTACACCAGCAGTGGCAATTTTACCCATATCATTCCTAATGCAGCAGGTTGCGATAGTGTGATCACTTTACATTTGACGATTAATAGCGGTAGTAATAATCTTACAGTTCGATCTACATGTGGCAGCACTACCTGGAACGGACAAACGTATGCTGCATCTGGTGTGTACGTATATAATTATACCAATGCAACAGGATGTGCTTCTGCAGATACGTTGAAACTAACAGTTAATCCGGTAGTTAATACAGCTGAAACACACGCCGCTTGTGATTTGTACACATGGAAAGGTAACAGTTATGACAGCTCAGGTGTTTATTTAAATCAGCATGAAGATGCAAATGGATGTATTGCAACAGATACATTATATCTGACCATTACTTACAGCACGAATTCTTCAGCTGATGTAACAGCATGTAATTCTTATACATGGA
>CALCNY010000331.1 GCA_937897585.1 uncultured Chitinophagaceae bacterium
CCTAACATCAACATCGCACCATCCTGAATATCTGCAATAGCATCTTCTGCATTTTGAAATATTTTACTCATAGCTTTCTTGAAATTTAATTTGTCTGAAAAACCTTTATTTTATTCTGTGAAGCGGTAATACTATCTAATAATGCACTCATCAAATCTGGATGATTATAATAGTATTCGTAGCTTCTATAAAATTCAACTTTTGATATTTTGTATTTGTTGAAAATTATTTGCTGCATTTTTACATTTTCCAATGTATCTGTACCAGGATGTTCTCTTTTCGTAAATTCTTCTGAAAACACATCAGCCTTAACAAAATCCCACATCACCAATTTCATTTTTTCGGGCTTGATGATATCTGCAGGAAATTCTTTCTTTTCTGAACAAGCAAAAAAAACAAGACTTACTATTAGGAAAGAAAATAAATATCTCATTTCAGCTCATCTTTATATTTGGAAGCATTGGTTAAATCAAGTCGGCTCAATATATCTAAAGCTCGAGCTTTATCAGGAGGTGCACCTTTCGAAAATAATTTAATCAACTCATTGGATTTGCCTTGTAAAAAAAATTGATTTATCATCGTATTGGGATTCTCTGTATTGAAAGCATCCAGTTGGTTTAAAACAGTCAGCATTTCTGAACGGGCTTTCTTGTCATCCTGATAAAAATTATCCAATGAATTGCGGTAATAACTATAATAAATATCCTGCATCACCCCATATCTTGCATCTAAAATATTGTTCACCAGCCAATACCTGTTTCTACTGCCATCAAAAGCTTTCCAACCGGTAATAGACCTTCCATCAGGTGCATTGTTCACTATGTTTTGTGCTTTTTGAAAATAAGGATCGCCGCCATGTGGAGCAAATGATAGCGCATCAAATCCAATAATCATATACGCATAATAAGCAAATACTGCAGTAAGATTTGATACTTGTGGATCATTTCCTGAAACCCTGTTTTCATTAAAATCCAACTGCTGAAATTCCTGGTATTTAAAAGTGAATTTATCGTCCTTATAATTGATAATTGGCGACAAATAAGAAGTATTAAAAACTGGCCTAGCCGACTGAATGGTTATTGTACTGGAATACACATTCAATTCATCTGTAGATTCTAGATTCAGTAAAATATTGCACTGGATTTTTTCATTAGCGCCATATGTTTCGGAAGTCCATTTGCGATTATTCAGGAAATTATTAAGTGAAGTTTGAAGTGTTTGAAAAGCAGATTTATTTACATTATTTGCTACTCTTGTTGTAGCAACAGTAACATGCGCCTGAAGTTCTTGTGCATGCAACAATTGGCCTGATAATAATATGACTGCCAGTGTTATTATTCTCTTCATGATGCAAATGTTTTAAAGATGAAAAACGAAATCTTATTTTTCTTTTTTATTCAGTATCGTATTGATAATATCAGTTGCAACTGCTGATTTTGACTTGGTTTCAAATGAAAAGCTGTCGCCATTTTTTGAAAACATTGTTATCTTATTAGTGTCTTTTCCAAATCCTGAACCTTCATCATTCATTGAATTTAAAACAATGTAATCTGCATTTTTTGAAACTAATTTTGCTTTTGCGTTTTCAATTTCATTTTCAGTTTCCAATGCAAAACCAACAAGCAATTGATTGTCTTTTTTTATCGTTCCTAAAGATTTGAGAATGTCTTTTGTTTTCTCAAGTTCCAATGTCAAAGTATCCGCAGTTTTTTTAATTTTATTTAATGCCGGCGATTTTACGGTATAATCTGCAACTGCTGCACTCATGACTGCGATATCCGTATTTTCAAATTCTTTTATACAGGCATCATACATTTCTGCAGCTGAGATTACAGACAAATGATTTATACCAATGGAAACAGGAATTGAAATCGGACCAGTAATTACCGTAACATCGGCTCCACGTTTTAAAAATTCAGTTGCCAAAGCTATTCCCATTTTTCCGGATGAATGATTGCCGATGAACCTAACCGGATCTATAGCCTCATGAGTTGGTCCTGCTGTTATCAATACTTTCTTACCAGAAAGCTGATGTGCGTTCACAAAAAAATCTTCAGCCCATTTTATTATGGTTTCAGGCTCTGCCATTCTTCCTGTTCCAATCAATCCGCTAGCCAATTCGCCATTTTCAACAGGTATAATCTTGTTTCCAAAAGAATTTATTTTTTCAAGATTGAGTTGAGTCGATGTATGGTGCCACATGTCTTCGTCCATTGCAGGAGCAACCACTACAGGGCAAGTTGCCGAAAGATAAACAGCCATCAACAAATTATCACAAATACCATTGGACATCTTCGCCAAAGTATTACAAGTCAAAGGAGCCATAATCATCAGATCAGCCCATCTTCCGAGCATTACATGATTAGACCATGAATCATTTTCGGAAAGTTGATGTAACACTTCATTTTTAGAAAGAGTAGATAAGGTAAGTGGAGCCACAAAATCAACTGCAGCTGGAGTCATTACAATCTTGACTTCAGCACCAGCTTTTACAAACAATCTTACGAGTGAAGCCGTTTTATAAGCTGCAATACTGCCAGTAATTCCTAGTAATATTTTCTTTCCTTTTAACATAAAATACCCCGTCGTATTGACGGGGTTAAAATTATAACAAGT
>CALCNY010000332.1 GCA_937897585.1 uncultured Chitinophagaceae bacterium
GCCAGTTCTTTTGTTGTAAATTCTTTTGCCTGCAACGGCATTTTAATCTGCGCTGTTTCAAAGCCATCGTGAATAGAAGGAATTTGCTTTGCTAATTTGACTTCTCCTTTATTTTCACGAATTATTCGATTTGATTTTTGGCTATTATCCTCAAGGTTTAGCAAAAGTTCCTGGTCAATGATTTCAAGTATTCTGATAAAGTCGGCTTTATCATCACAGCTCAATCCAAAAATCTTACTTACAAAAAAGAAACAATCTCCACTAAATTCAGCATCGCCAAAATCTTTGAATTTGTAAATACGGGATTTCTTATCCAAGTATATATAGCATGATGCTTTTGTATCCTGATAAAAAGGGCTTTTAAACGACTTTTCAATTTTAGAAAATTTACTGCCTAAAAAATATTTGAAAACATCCAAGCCACCATTGGTAATTTGAAGAATTGATTCTTTGCTTAATGACATTGAGAAAACGTTAAGTGTTATAATATAGATTTCTTTTCTTGGTTGTAATTTTTCTTGATATAGTTGATTATATCAGCCTTCATGATTCGGCGTTGTCTGCCAATAAGGGTGTATGATATTTTACCATCACGCATTAAGATGTACAGATTTGACCTTGACATGCCAAGAAACCTACTAGCATCTCTTACATTTAAATACTTGATTTCTGACTTTGAATCTTTTGTTACCTTAGTCATTTCCTCGAGCATTCTTTCAATTTGCTCAATCCTTGCAATCATAGAATTAATGATTGAATTATTTTCGTGAGATTCATTGGTATTCATATTCATCCGTTTTTACGGATGCAAGACTACAAACAACAATCTGCTTGATTATTGTACTACAATTGTACTACAACAAGATTTTTTAAAAACTCTTATTGCAGTATGAATCAAATACCTCCATTAACTCTTTGAGAAAAGGACTGTTCTCAATTTTTCGGTTTTTTGCTGCTGTTAGGGATGAATCAAGGTTGCCAATTTGAATATTGAAAAACCACATTAGTAGACCAAAAAACTCCTTTCGGGTCATTTTGCTTTTTGCCGTGGATTTAACAGAGTTGCTTTCATATACAGCAATAAATAGTTCAATAAATTCTACCTTGTCTCGTTTCCATTGAATTAGCGTTGAGCCGCTTCCTTTTGGAAAAAGTGACAGCTGGCCTGATAGATAAGCAGAAAGCTCCTGTTTAGTGGGAAGGTTAGAATCCGGATCGTGAATTACAGGGACTGTATTGGGAAAACTGAATTTGTTAAGATGGGTAATCCGGTGGCGAAACAATAGTTCCAGTTGTTCAAGAACACTTAGTTGAACAGAAAAGTACTTTAGGATTTTTTTTTATTGTCTCATCGCTAGTGATTTCTCTATGTGATGACTTGTAAAGTTCTACACGATGAAGTAAAACTTCATTGTTGTCTTTTGGAAAAAATCGTTGTCGAAATTCCCTAACCTCAAAAAAGGTAAGGTCTAGTTCTTTTTTCAATAATTCAGGCTGATGGATTGACGAATTAACTGTTTCATCCATTTGACGCTTAAAGCTTATATAGGATGAATAGAGTTGCTCTTCCAGAGCAGAAATGCTACGATGCCCATTGAATTCAATCTCATTGGAATCGTCATAGTCGAATAGGCTCACTTGCATTCGGAGAGTTCTTCGACTCACCTGAATCTTTGCTTTTTTTAGTTGCTCCAGGACAACGGCTAATTTTTCCTTCATTTTAAAATGGTTTGATTAATTGTTAATAGGCATAACTGATAAAATTCAGAGAACATAGCCGTATTTCCTTGGTGTTTTCCTCCTCAAATCAGGGTGAAATCACCATGTGGCAAATGGCAAGGATATATATATATACCTTGCCATCTGCCACCCTAGATATGATTTCAAAAAATGCAGCTTTCTTTGCCAAATTCAAATATGAAGAAGTATTCTAATAATTCTATTAGGTATTTATACGGAAGCTGCTGAGTGGGGGTTGACTGGCATTTAAAATCCAGAATGATTATGCAGCCTGCAAATGTTCATTTGTTCATCTGTTCATCTGTTCATGGGGTACAAAATGAACATTCAAGTTGGCTAATTAACCTAGGTACATATTGAAGATGAGCTTCATAATAAGAAGCTTATCTGCGCCCATTTTTCATGAAAACAATTCAAATGCGTGGGTTGCAAAA
>CALCNY010000333.1 GCA_937897585.1 uncultured Chitinophagaceae bacterium
ATTTTTCTACCAAGAAAAATAGAGAGAATGAAGAAAATAATTTCAGTGTGTTTGTAAATGCTATTACCGGTTTAATGGATCCACACACCACGTATTTCCCACCAATAGATTTAAGGTCATTTAACGAATCCATGAGCGGTCGGTTTTTTGGAATTGGCGCTCAGTTGAAAGATGAAGACGGAAAAATAAAAATTTCTAGCCTAGTTAGTGGCGGTCCGGCATGGAAAAGTGGTGAACTGAAAGAAAACGATGAAATTATTAAAGTTGCACAAGGCAATCAAGAACCAATAGATGTAACTGGATATGCTGTTACCGATGCAGTAAAGCTGATTAGAGGCGCAGAAAAAGGGTCTGAAGTAAGATTGACAGTCAAAAAACCAGATGGTACAATTAAGGTGATTGCTTTAGTGAGAGATGATATTAAATTAGAAGATACGTTTGCAAAATCAGCCATCATTAATGGTAACAATAAAATTGGGTACATCTATCTTCCTGAATTTTATGCAGATTTTGAAAGACCCAATGGAGCGCGCTGTGCAGCTGATGTAGCAAAAGAAGTGGAAAAACTAAAAGCTGAAAATGTAGATGGGATTATTCTTGATTTAAGAAATAATGGTGGTGGCTCTTTGTATGATGTGGTTCAAATGGCTGGATTGTTTATAAACGATGGTCCTATTTGTCAGGTTAAAGGTAGAGATGAAAAGGCCAATATATTAAAAGACAGAGACAGTAAATTGCAATACGCTGGACCATTAGCTGTAATGGTTGATGGAACAAGTGCTTCTGCTTCAGAAATTTTTGCAGCAGCTATCCAGGATTATAAAAGAGGCCTAATTATAGGCGCATCTTCAACTTATGGTAAAGGAACTGTTCAACGTAACATCTCATTAAACCCAGATAATGAATTGGGAATAACCAGTAGCAAACCTGATGACATGGGGTCTGTTAAACTCACACTACAGAAATTTTATAGAATTAATGGCGGTGCCACACAACTTAGAGGCGTTGTTCCTGATGTTGTTTTGCCAGATCGTTTTGATTATTTAAAATTCAGAGAAAAGGATAATCCTAGTGCTTTGAAATGGGATGAAATTCCTCAAGCAGATTATCAAAAATGGGTAAAAAGTAGCGATGTAGAACAAGCTGCTACTATGGTAAACGAAGAAGTTACAAAAAACACAACATTCAATAGCATTAAAAATAATGTGCTTTGGTTAGAGAAGTATAATGATAGAGAATATTCTCTAAACATTACCAAGTACAAGCAAGAGCAAAAACAATTAAAGGATGTAGTTAAAAACCTCGACGATTTAAATAAATTGGCCACCCCAATGAATTTTACAAATCTTACTTCTGATACTTTGGCAATCAACAGTGCAGAGGATAAAATTGAAAAGAACAAGCAATGGATTAAATTCAGAAATACTGATGTTTATATAGATGAGTCAGTAAAAGCTTTGGATAAAGTTATTGCTTTGGAGAATTTGGCGAAGAATAAATAAGCCCCCTCAATCCCCCGAAGGGGGAGGCTGTTTGGTGTTTGGTCGCTGCGCTTGTTTGGTGTTTGTTGTTAATGCCACAAAGACGCGAAGGCACAAAGTATCACGAAGGGAGAATTAATAAATAGTGATTTCTTCTCTGATTCATGTCGAAACTCAAAATTCAAAAACAATTATTGGACCTTTGTGACCTAGTGTCTTAGTGGCAAAAAATAATTCGTGGTAAATTCAACCCATAAAAAAAGCGCCTTTTAAGGCGCTTTTCAATTTTATAAATCAGTAATTCGATTTTATTTTGTTGCTTTCTTAGCTACTGGTTTGGTAGTCTTTATTTTGTTTGCCGCATTAACAGCATCAGCCATTTTTACCGCTTCATAAGCATTAGCAAAAGCTCCTGTTCTTGAAAGTTCACTCAACATCTTCTTGTCATCTGTGCCAGGTACTTTTACTTCTTCATTACAAACCACTGCAGATTTTTCAATGATATTTTTCAATTGCTTGGCAGTTAATGTAGGATAGTATTCCAAAGTAAGTGCAGCAATACCTGCTACAACCGGACAAGCCATGCTGGTACCACTTGCATTTCCATATGTGTTTCCACCTGGAATAGTAGAGTAGATGCTAACACCAGGAGCAAATACATCAACTTCCTGCTTTCCATAATTACTGAATGAAGCCGTTAATCCACCATTTTTTTCATCGCCACTAGCTCCAACTGTTATGACATTACCTGCTTTTCCAGATCCGTCTTCAAAAATTGGGTTAGGGAAATTATCAGCCGTATCAATGTTTTTTGAATCATTCCCTGCAGCATGAACTAATAATACCCCTTTTTTATCAGCATATTTGAAAGCTTCATCAACCCATTTTTTTTCAGGAGAAAAACTTTTACCAAAACTCATACTGATAATTTTTGCGCCATTGTCAACAGCGTAACGAATGGCATTGGCAATATCCTTGTCATGTTCATCACCATCGGGTACTGCACGCAACATCATAATGCTCACATTATCTGCGATGCCATCAATACCTTTTTCATTGTTTCTGGCGGCACCTATTATTCCGGAACAATGAGTACCATGGAAAGGAGTAGAGGCCATGATATCATTATTGCCATAATTTCTGTCGTTTAAATTGGATTCATCATCTTTTACTACATCGGCTCTGTAAGCTTTTGGCGCCATAGTGGCTGCTTCTGCTTTTCTCAATTGACCACCTATTTCATCGAGCAGCTGGGTATTGGTGATTTCATAGCTATTATTGGCTTTACTGATGTTTAAAATCAATCCTTTTGCCATTTTTCCATTGGCATCAACAGTATTGTTTGCTTTTAAATCTTCGCCATTGTATTCTTCTTTACCTAATTCTTTTCTCAATACAGAATCGCCAGCAAGGAATTTAGGATATAGCATTTTCAAATAGCCGATTTCAGATTCATTGACTTCGCCAACAACTTTTTCCTTAGCTTTTTGATACATTGCATAAGATTTTTTGTCGGCAGGAGAGAGAGAATCTACATTCACTTCCTTGCCTTCCCATCTGATTTTCAATTTGTGATAAACGCGTGCACCTTCATCACTGTCTTCTTTTACGTTTTTGCCATCTTTCCCGCCAATGAAGTTCCATCCATGAACATCATCGATGTAGCCGTTTTTATCGTCATCTTTACCATTGCCTGGGATTTCTCTGGGGTTTGTCCAAAGCACCGTTTTTAAATCTTCATGCAAAGTATCAATACCGCTGTCAATAACAGCGACTACAACTTTTTTGCTTTTTAATTTCTTTGATTTCAAAAAGTCATAAGCTTTATTTAAACTGATGCCGTTGAAGCCGGTTTCTGTTTTATCCATCTGGTGCCAATTATTAGGTGCTTTTTTTTCTGCGCCTTCAGAACTCTGTGCAAAAGTAGTAGCCCCAAATAGTAATCCTGATACCAGTAACGTGTAAGTTTTTATCATTTTTTATTTTTTTTAGTCAGTGAAATTATCTGTTTGATTAGAGGTTTAAAAGCTAATCAGATAATTTGGGAAATTTTTACAAATCAAATTTTATGCCTTGAGCCAATGGTAATTTGTCTGTATAATTAATGGTATTTGTTTGACGTCTCATATATACTTTCCAAGCATCACTTCCACTTTCTCTGCCGCCGCCAGTTTCTTTTTCGCCTCCAAAAGCTCCGCCAATTTCAGCACCTGAAGTTCCAATGTTAACGTTTGCTATACCACAATCGCTACCTGCATGCGATAAGAATTTTTCGGCTTCCAATAGATTGGTGGTGATGATAGAAGAGGAGAGACCTTGAGGTACACCATTTTGTAAGGCAATGGCTTCATTCATCGTTTTGTATTTCATGATGTAAAGAATCGGAGCGAATGTTTCATGCTGTACAATTTCGAAACTGTTTTTCGCTTCAGCGATACAAGGCTTTACATAGCAACCACTTTCGTAACCTTTACCTTTGATAACACCTCCTTCAACCAAAAATTTACCTCCTTCAGCTTTGCATTTTTCAATTGCCGCAAGGTACATGTTCACTGCATCTTTATCTATCAATGGGCCCACATGATTTTTTTCATTCAATGGGTTACCTATTTTCAATTGCTTGTATGCGTGAGCCAGTTTCTCTTTAAACTTATTGTATATTTTTTCGTGAATGATCAGTCTTCTTGTAGTGGTACATCTTTGACCAGCTGTACCTACAGCGCCAAAAGTTGCGGCGATCATAGCTATATTTAAATCTGCTTCTTTTGAAATGATGATGGCGTTGTTACCACCTAGTTCCAATAGACTTCTACCTAATCTTTGACCTACAGCTGCAGCAACCGCCTTTCCCATTCTGGTGCTACCCGTTGCTGATACCAAAGGAACTCTTGTATCATTGCTCATCCATTCTCCAACTTCTTTGCCACCGCTAACCAAACAACATACACCTTCAGGTACATTGTTTTTCTTGAATACCGTTTGAATGATTTTTTGACAAGCAACACCACACAATGGCGTTTTTTCGCTAGGTTTCCAAATGCAAACATCTCCGCAAACCCAAGCTAACATGGTGTTCCAACTCCAAACTGCAACTGGGAAGTTGAATGCGGAAATGATGCCTACGATACCTAATGGATGGTATTGCTCATACATTCTGTGTCCAGGTCTTTCACTGTGCATGGTTAATCCGTGTAATTGTCTTGATAAACCAACTGCGAAATCACAGATGTCAATCATTTCCTGAACTTCGCCTAAGCCTTCCTGTAAGCTTTTGCCCATTTCATAACTAACCAATTTACCCAATGAGTCTTTGTATTTCCTAAGTTCTTCGCCAATTTGCCTAACAATTTCTCCTCTTTTAGGAGCAGGCCAAGTACGCCATTCTTCAAATGCTTTTTGTGCTGTGGTTACAACGGTTTGATAAGATTTTTCATCGGCAGCAATTACTGAGCCAATGAGCTTTCCATCTACTGGAGAATAAGATTCAATTACTGCTGCTTTGGTTTTAATCCATGCAGAACCTGTAGATACGCCCGGGTTAATACCTTGTATCTGTAATGTTTTGAGAAAGTCCATTTTTATTGATTTTTATTTACCCGCAAAGGTACAAACTTATGGAGGCAATTTTTGAAAATAGTAAATTCAAAATTCAAAATTTAAAAAATGGAACATGTCTTTTTTTACTTTTTAATTTTCACTTTTGAATTTTGTCTCAATACTGCTCTTTCTCGTTCGGAAAATCTCCTGATTTAACAGATCGGAAGAGC
>CALCNY010000334.1 GCA_937897585.1 uncultured Chitinophagaceae bacterium
GCAAAACAACAGATGGCATTGAAATGGAATTGATAAAAAAATCTAAAGCTCAGCAAAAGGAAACTTACGGATTTGAAACTATTGAATTTCAATCTTCGGTATTTGATAACATTTCTTACAAAGATCAAGCCATGGAATTATATAACATGATTGACAGTATTGATTTTTATAAAATGAATTTCATAAAAATGCTTTCACTTTATAAATCTCAACGACTCGATGAAATTGAAAAATCATTTGATGATGAACCAGGTTTTGAAGAACAAAAAGATGTTTTGTTAACCAACAGAAATAAAAACTGGGTGAGCCAATTGAAAAATATTTTACCTAAATCAAATATTTTTATTGCAGTAGGAGCGGGGCATTTAGCAGGAGAGCAAGGCTTGATTCAATTGCTGAAAAATGAAGGATATACATTGAAGCCTATTTACAACAAATAGAAATTATTTAATCACCACTTCTTTAATTACATCTTCGCCCAAAGCTTCATTCACTCTTTGAACGATAGTATCTTTTTGATAAAGCAATTCATTTTTTAATGGCGCTACTGAAGAAGTAATGAAAAGTGTATGTCCGATAATTTTAATGCTATCGGTATATTTTGCAATGGTTACACCCATCAACTGTTCCCAAACTTCTTCAATTTGTACCGCTTGAATTCCAAATTTCAATCGGCTTTTTTTCAGGAACTCCTGCATGGCTTCTTGTAAAGAAATTTCTCCCATTGAATAAAGATAGTTTATAAAATTACAACTCAATAATCTGAGCTACTAATCCAATTTCATTAAAAGTTTGAATCAGTCGGTCTTTGTGAGTATCCGTTATGATAACTTGTCCATCGTTTTCTTTGCCTACAATTTGCAACAGATTATTCATTCGGCTAAAATCAAGTTTTTCAAAAACATCATCTAACAACAATAATGGAGCAAAGCCTTTATTTTGTTTTATCAATTCATATTCGGCAAGTTTGAGTGCAAAAAGCAAACTTTTTTTCTGTCCCTGAGAAGCGATGGATTTAAAGGATTGAGTAAACAATTCTATTGAAATATCATCTTTATGAATACCGGCATTGGTTCTTTGTAAAATGAAATCTTTTTGTCGGTTTTCAGTTAACAATTCCTTGAATGATTTTTCAATAAGCTTGCTTTCATAATTCAAATTGACTTTTTCATCAGATCCAGCAATGGTTTTATAATTTGATTGTACCAAAGGAATCAATTCATGTAAAAACAATTTCCTTTTATTGAAAATAACAGCAGCAGGAGTTTCAAGCTGCATGTCAAGTATTTCCAACAAAGAGTTATCAGTGCGTCCGGTAGTTGCAGCGTTTTTCAAAAAACTGTTTCTTTGTTGCAGCACTTTATTGTACTGAATCAATGCCTGAAGGTAATCGCTGTCGAGCTGACTTAAAATGGTATCAATGTATTTCCTTCGAAGTTCGCTGCCACCGTTTATCATTTCGATATCGTCTGGAGCAATCATAACGCAGGGAAACAAACCCAAGTGTTTTGAAAGTTTTTCATAAACAATATCATTGACAGCAATTTCTTTTTTCGCACCAGGCTTTAGAGTGCAAATCAATTTATTTTTTTCATTGTTTTTCTCAAAAAGAGATTCAAGTCTGAAACCATCTTTGCCAAAACCAATATTCAGATTATCCGAAGAAGTGAAGTAACTTTTAGTAAAACAGCAATAGTGAATCGCATCAAGTAGATTTGTTTTACCGACACCATTTTTTCCGCAAATGCCCACCACACGAGACGTAAATCCAAAACTGCGAATCTCATAATTCTTAAAATGGGTGATGGTTATTTTTTCTAAAAAAAGCATGAAGTTGCAAGTTAATTGATTTATTAGATTGAGGAGAAAGATGCTGGATAAAGCTGGATAGGCTGGATAAGGTAGATAGGCTGGATACATTGCTCATAAAAACGAAACATCTTGAACTTTTTAAACTCATTGAACCTTTTGAACAAATTTATAACTCACGCAGCAAAGTCATTACGACACAAATTTATCTGATATTCAGTTTTTTTTGTGCCATTATCTCATTATATTTGCCACCTAAAATTATTTAACGTTGGCACCAAAGTTTTCTAAAGATACTTACCTCTATTGGTACGAATTGATGCTTTTATTGCGTCGTTTTGAAGAAAAAACCGGACAATTGTACGGAATGCAAAAAATCCGTGGGTTTTGTCACCTTTATATTGGACAAGAAGCATTAGCTGCTGGTTGTATGACTGCGACCAATCCTGATGACAAGTTCATTACGGCATATCGTGATCATGGTTTGGCTATCGCAAAAGGCATTACGTCTAGAGCTTGTATGGCTGAATTGTATGGTAAAGCTACTGGTTGCAGTAAAGGAAAGGGTGGAAGTATGCACTTTTTTGGATTGAAAGAAAACTTCTTCGGAGGTCATGGTATTGTGGGTGCTCAGATAGGTACCGGCGCTGGATTGGCTTTTGCAGAAAGATATCGCGGCACAAATAACGTGGTTTTATGTTTTTTTGGAGATGGAGCGGCTCGTCAAGGTATGCTTCATGAAACATTCAATATGGCGATGCTTTGGGATTTGCCGATTGTGTTCATCTGCGAGAACAATCATTACGCCATGGGTACTTCTGTAGCAAGAACTTCTAAAACTTTGGATATTTCTAAAACTGCTGATGCTTACGAAATGCCTTCTGATATTGTTGATGGCATGAGTCCTGAAGCAGTGCACAATGGTGTTTTACGTGCTGTAAACAGAGCCAGAGAAAAAGGTGGCCCAACTTTATTGGAAATTAAAACTTATCGTTACAAAGGTCACAGTATGAGTGATCCTCAAAAATACAGAACCAAGGAAGAGCTTGAAGAATACAAAGAAAAAGATCCAATCGAGCATGTTCTTCGTGTATTGCAACAAGATTACAAAGTGACAGAACAAGAAATTGAAGTGATCAACGAGAGAGTAAGATTAGAAGTAGAAGATTCTGTAACATTTGCAGAAGAAAGCCCTTGGCCAGATGAAAGCGAATTATTGAAAGACGTTTATATTCAGGAAGATTATCCATTCATCATGGACTAATTATTAATAAAATAATCAACCATCTTTTTAGCAAATAAAAACAATAAAATGGCAGAAGTAAATTTAGAAAATATCGAAGCAGTTGAAAAAGTAAAAAGCATTTGGGAAAAGTCAGGCAAAATGATTACCTACGTAGGTTTGGCTGTTATACTTGTTCTTGCTGGCTGGATTGGCTATCAAAAACTCATCAAAGAACCCAAAGAATTAAAAGCAGGTGAAACTATTTTTTTAGCTGAAGGTCTTTTTGGGAAAATGTCTACCACAGGGTTTAATAAAGATTCTGTAAACATCGTATTAAATGGTGGTACATTGGATGGCGCTACTATTACCGGAATGTTGAAAGTAATCAGTAATTACGATGGAACTAAAACGGCTAATCGTGCTCGTTACATTACTGGTGCTTGTTACTTACAAATTGGTGAATTTGATAAAGCTATTAAGTATCTTAAAGAATTTGAAGGTAACGGTGCTGACCAAATTCAAAGCAAAGCTTTTGTTATGTTAGGTCATGCTTACGCAGAAAAAAATCAAACTGAAGAAGCTTTAAACAATTATAAAAAAGCTGCTGAGGTTAATACAAAAGATGAGTCAATTACTCCAGATGCTTTAATGTTATACGCAGGATATGCTGAATCTAATGGTAAGAAAACTGAAGCCGTTGATTCTTACAAAAAAATTAAAAACAATTTCCCTAATTACATTTCATCTAGCAATGGTGATATCGATAAGAGATTAGCCCGTTTGGGAGAATTTAATTAATCAGAAAATAAATGTCAGTCAACAGACCTGAAAATATTTCTTCAACAGGCATCCCGGTTAAAAAGGATGCCTTTGTTGTTATTATCCGTACAGAGTGGAATGATACTATTGTATCGGCTCTTGAATCTGGAAGTAAGAAAGTCCTTGATGAATACCATGTTTCTCATGAAGTACTAAATGTTCCTGGAGCTTTTGAAATCAGCTTTGCTATTAAAAACCATTTCGAAAATGCCAAGAAAAAACCTGATGCATACATTGCTTTAGGTTGTGTATTAAGAGGTGATACACCACATTTCGAATACGTTTGTCAGGCGGTAACAAATGGTATTCTGCAATTAAATTTATCCTTGACAGTGCCCACTGTATTTGGAATCTTGACTGTAAACAATCAAATTCAAGCTGAAGAAAGAATAGGTGGTAAACATGGACATAAAGGAGAAGAAGCTGCTACTACCGCATTAAAAATGATGGCATTGGTTGATGCCAATAATCAATAAGAACACCTTTCCATCATCATGAAAATACAATTGTTTATACCTTGTTTTGTAGATCAGCTATATCCTGAATCTGCATTCAACATGGTAAAAGTGCTTGAGAAAGCCGGATGTGAAGTTGTTTATAACAGCAATCAAACTTGTTGCGGACAACCCGCATTCAACGCCGGATTCAGAGATGAGGCTAGAGATGTGGCTGAAAAGTTTTGTCAGGATTTTTCAGGCACAGACTATATCGTAGCACCAAGTGCCAGTTGTACAGGATTTGTGAGAAATTATTACCCTGATCTTTTTGAAAATGGGGCGAGACATAATAGTGTAAAAGATTTGACTAAGCGCGTCTTCGAGTTCACCGAATTTCTTACTGATGTTTTAAAAATTGAAAATTTCGGTGCGGAGTTTTATTCTAAGGCCACTTATCATGATAGCTGCGCCGCATTGAGAGAATGTAAAATCAAAGCAGGTCCAAGACAACTATTATCAAATGTAAAAGGACTTGAACTGATTGAAATGGTTGACAATGAAACCTGTTGTGGATTTGGTGGAACTTTCTCTGTGAAATTCGAATCGATTTCTGCTGCTATGGCGGATCAAAAAATAAACAATGCGTTGGCAACAGGTGCCGATACGATTATCTCTACAGACTTGAGTTGCCTAATGCAGCTTGATGGATTTATCAAACAGAAAAACCTTTCTTTAAAAACAATGCACGTGGCGGATGTGCTGGCGAGTGGGTGGTAGGGGAATGCTGTTTAATAGGTTCAAAATGTTCAATAAGTTGAAAAGGTTATTTCACTAATTAACATTTAATTTTTTAGATTAAAATTATCGAACCTTTGGAACCTTTTTATTAGCATAAAACCTTTGGAACTTTTTGAACCTATTAAACCTTTTCAACCTTTTATACGTTTTTACTTTTGAATTTTTAATTTTTAATTTTAAACTTCACATTCAATGTCATACTGGTTAGTCAAATCGGAGCCTTTCAAATACAGCTGGGATCAGTTTGTAGCAGACAAAAAAACCTTTTGGGATGGTGTGCGTAATTATGGCGCAAGAAACAATTTGAAAGCCATGAAAAAAGGAGATGAGGTCTTGTTTTATCATAGCAATGAAGGTGTAGAAATTGTAGGCATTGCCAAAGTAGTGAAAGAATTTTATCAGGACCCAACAACTGATGAAGAGGCTTGGGTGGTTGTTGATTTGAAGCCAGTAAAAAAACTAAAAAAGCCTGTACCTCTGGCTCTAGTTAAAGTTGAAAAAAGATTAGCCAACATGGATTTGGTAAGATTAGGAAGATTGTCTGTTCAAACAGTAAAACCTGAAGAATGGGAAGTGGTGATGGAATTGGCGGGGGAGAGATAAGAAACGTTTGGAGTTTGGTGTTTGTTGTTTGTTGTTTGTTGTTTGGTGTTTGGTGTTTGTTGTTTGGTGTTTGTTGTTTGTCATGCAACATTTTGAACTATTGAACCTATTAAACATTTTGAACAACACTTTTTTAATTTTTGCATTTTAAATTTTGAATTTTACATTTCCAGATGAAACACATAGTCGTCCTCACCGGTGCAGGTATATCAGCAGAAAGCGGATTGAAAACTTTCAGAGACAGTGATGGTTTATGGATGGGACATAATATTGAAGATGTAGCCACTCCAAGAGCCTATAAAAGAAATCCTCAGTTGGTACTTGACTTCTACAATATGCGCAGAAAAGATGTAGCAGCAGCAGAACCCAATGCCGCACATTTTGGATTAGCCAAGTTAGAAGAGAAATATCATGTAACTATTGTCACCCAAAATATAGATGATTTACATGAACGTGCAGGTTCCAAAAACATCATTCATTTGCATGGTGAGATTTTTAAAATGAGGAGTGATAAAAATGAAAATTTAATCAGCGAAATAAGAGGAGATATCAACCTAGGAGACAAAGCTGTTGATGGTGCACAACTTCGTCCACATATAGTTTGGTTTGAAGAACCTGTTCCGATGATTGAAGATGCCGCATTGGTTATGGGCATTGCGGATATTTTTGTTTTGATTGGCACTTCTTTACAAGTTTATCCGGCTGCTGGACTCTTACATTATGTTCCAGAAAATGCTGAAAAATATGTTATAGATAAGAAAATACCCGAAGTACATGGCGTAAAAAATCTCATTACTATAGAAGAATCTGCCACTACAGGCATAACCAAATTATTAGATTATTTACTCTAATCAACCACAAAAAATTACATTTTACCCCTTTTCTAGTTTGTTTTTTGGCAATTGGCATGGTTATTGAAATTATTTGCCAGCAAAACCAAACTAATCATGAAAAATCTAATTCTCCTATGCACTTTGTGTGCTTTTCTGTCTTCATGTTCAAAAGAACAAGTTGATTTTCAACAAACAAATAATGTTCAAAGAGTTGCCACTTCCGCCAAAAAAGGATTAGGACTTTCTGAATCAAGATTCGGAGCAGAACAACTAGATTCTTTAGGGGTTTCCTGGTATTACAGCTGGGGATTTACTACGGGTGTAAGATCTACAAAAACATTTATTCCAATGGTTTTTTCATTAAATACATTGTCGAGAATCACACCCAATCAAACAATTCTTGGGTTCAATGAGCCTGATAATGCGTCTCAATCAAACATTGCAGTTTCTAATGCCTTGTCAAATTGGAGCCCATTGGTTAATAATTCAGTTAGATTGGGAAGTCCGAGCACAGCAGGAAATCCATTAACAACTGGTAGCTGGTTATCTCAATTCATGGCATTTAATCCAAAAGTAGATTTCATTACTGTTCATTGGTACAAAGGAGTCAATAGTACGTTGTTCATAAATGACATGAAAGCTATCATTACAAAATGGAAAAAACCAATTTGGATTACTGAATTTGCTCCACAGACGGTTTCTTCAAGTACGAGTAATCCAACTAAATATTCACAAACTCAGGTAAATGCTTTTATCAATACAGTTGTACATTGGATGGAAACAGAACCCATGGTTGAGAAATATGCATTTCACGATTCAAGAACAGGAACATCTGCATTATTTAGTACAACCGGTAAATTAACCCCAACAGGAATTGCATACAGAGACAGTCATTAATAGACATCATAGCTATAAAAAAAGCCGATACAAATTGTATCGGCTTTTTTAGTTTTTCAAGAAAAAATATTAATCAAAATCTTTAGTTGAACCAACTGCTGCATATTGTACATTATAAGCACCTGCGTTTGTAGTTGTTCCAGCAGAACCATCAACAACAAAAGCTATGATAGCGCATTTTGTAGGAACTGCAGTGTAAGAAACACCACCGTAAACAGTTCCGGTTACAGGAATTGTAAAAGGTAATTCGTAAACACCATTTTTAGTTTGTGCAGTAACTGGAATAGCATCACCAAATAAATCAGTTGATGTTTTTCTCAATACACCATTGTGAACGAAATTTGTAACCGGACTTACACCGCCATACAAATAAGGAGTAGCACCATACTGAGCAGAATAGTAGTTTGTTTGAGGATATACCAATTCATTTTCAACCAAAGCAATAACCAGTTTCATACTTTTTTCTGTAGTTACATTAAACTTAACTTTTACAGAACCAGTGATGTTAGTGCCACTTACAGTACTGTTTATTGCCAATCCTAATGGAGCCCATCCTAATAAAGCAGCGTCAAGTTCAGCAGGATCTTCACTCCATTCTGATTTGCGATTAATGATGGCTGTTGGATAACCAGCAACAGCGAAATGAGAATTGAATGTAGGATAATACAGGAATTTGTAAGGATCTGTACCACTGCTTCCACCATGAACTGCCAATGAAATACAATTTGGATGTGTTGGTTTATATTGCTCTAAAGCATAAGCGACTCTTGGACAATATCCGCACCATGCACCTGTACAATCTTCTACTAATATTTTTTTAGTAAAAGGAGATGCTGATTTAGAAGTTACCGTTAATGATTTTACTTCTGAAGGAGCAGTTCCTTTAGTGGCTTTGATATTAAATGTTCCTATCATTGTTGGAACATATTTGCTGCTAATAGCAGTATTGTTGTTCAATAAAAGATTACATGTTGAAGTGATGTCATTACCACTTTTATCTGTAACAGTAATTTTCACATAGTCGAAATTATTCAACTCAATGGTTGATGCAGAAAGTGTAACACGTAAACT
>CALCNY010000335.1 GCA_937897585.1 uncultured Chitinophagaceae bacterium
GTCAGATATTGTTTTGGTTCTTCTTACTGAAAAGGGATACAATTCACACTTTGTTCAACAAGAAATAGGCTATATAAAAAGCCTAAAAAAACCATTTATTCAGGTAGTTCAACTGGGCTTTGAAAATCAAATTAAAGGATTCAATTACGGGAAAGATTACATTCAGCTAGACCCAAGCAATATCGATGCAGCAATAATAGAAATTAAAAAAGATCTTTTAAGTTTTCGTGATAGAATAATTGCTCAAAAGAAAATGAATAAAGAACGAGTTATTGCAGCGCAAATTGCAGAAGCCCAACGAAAAAAACAACAAGAAAATACTGCATTAGGAATTTTAGCTGGCTTGGTAGTGCTTGCTATCGCATCAGAGTAATTGAAAAATATTTATTTTGGGGAATAATATAGGAATCCCACGGAACTTTTGTAATTCCATGGGATTTTTGTGGTAAAATCAACTGAAAAAAGCGGAATTTTCGAGACTTTCTAGGAATTCTATGGAATCATCATCGTATTCGTAGGAAACGGTGATGTCTGAATCCTCATCATCTTCATCCTGGTCTTCAATAGTACTTTCTAACACCTCATTAAGCATTTCAACGAGTGACTTTAAGTAATAATGTCCCAGGTGCGATTCGGTGTCGATGGCATAAACCGCCATGTGTGCTTCAACTTGCTCCCACAGCTTGATTAATGCCTTGTGGTTGCGTTTGAATGTAGCAAGATCCATTTCAATTTCTTCATAGTCGAATTCGGAAATGATTGCTCGTTCTTTTTCAATCCATACTTTTAAGCCATGGTTGATTTTGCGTTCTTCGATTTGTTGCTGCCTGGAAAGGGCATCCTTCTCCAGGTGCTTCAATTCCAATTCACGTTTGCGTAGCTCTAGCTCTTTATCCTGTTGAGCCAATTTGCGCAATTCAAGCTCGTGCTCCAATTGCAATTTCTTTAAAGCGATTTCACGCTCTAGTTTGTTGAGGTCATTGTTGTTTTCCATGTTATTTTGATTTTTGTGTTTGACTGATTGTGATGTGTTGGTGGCTATGGCAATCTGGTCAATGGGCAAGGTGTTGCCTCCATTGCCTGATTGTCCATTAAGCCAACGAAACACCTGACTTTTACTTACGTTGAGTTCCGCTGCAATTTGACGGATACTCAATCCTTGTTTTTGAAGCTCTAAAGCTTGTGCTATTAAATTCTGATTCATTGGTTTTTCTATTCTATAGGGTTGAAATAATCATTTGCTCAAATACTCATTGGCTCATCGCCCGTACTTTGAGCATCTTTTTTGCGATACCTTCCATGCCCTGTTCGCTCAAAAGCATCACTGGATAAATACCTTGTAAGGGTTGCCAAGGAAATTCCTAATCCTTCACCAATTTCATTCGCTTCCTTCCTTGTGAATGTATCAGGCAACATCTCAATCATGAATTCGAGCTTTCTGTGCTTAATGATGTCATTATTGACTCCAGGCATTTCAGCCATGTGTTTAGCACTATTACTGAGCAGATGCTTTGCTAAACTCAACGCAACTTTGAAATCCGATTCATTCAATTCCAATGTGTTTGTAAACGACTGCCTTTGGTCGATATACTGGCGCAAACTTGTAAGTACCATAGTGATTCGAAAACAAATCAAACCAGTACGATGTAGTGATGCCAAAATCTTATCGCCTGTATCCTTGAAATACGATTTCAATAATTGAGAGAAGTTCTCTTGAAATTCTACCTGTAGGGATTTACCAAGGGTACATTCTATGGGTGTCCCAAGCCTATTCAATAATTCATAGAGCAAGAACATTTGCTGTCCCAATTCCATGAACTCTTGTCCCGGAACTGTCCCTCTGCGTTCAAATACATCTTTGAAAAATGGGACACTCTTCATGGAATAATACATGAAACGACTGAATAAACCGTTTTCTGCATCAGGAATCAGGCGTTTTAACTGTCCTTGTGTCCCAGTAAGAAACACAGTTAGTTTCGGAGCCTCTAATGAAATATATTCTTTGTTTGTCTTTCGCTGAATTTCCACCGTCTCATGATGAAAAGCACAACGTAACACATCACTGAAATTTCCCCAGTCCTGTGTCAAAGAATTGCTCAAGGTATCAGCTTCTGTGCTAAATAGAATTCCAGTTCCGTTGTTTTCAGACAGTGTGTGAAGAAATGAACTTGCACTATTATTAGCAGGTATGATTAACATTTTACAGGGTGGCGGAGGAACAAACCCTTCCGAACTATCCTTGTCCTTTTTCTTGCTATTGAGTTTTGCTTCAAACTCTTGCTGAAGTTTTTTCGATTCTTCTCGTTTGGCTTGATGAATCGGATTGGCCAAGAGTCGTACAAAATTCAAAATACCTTTACCAGCTCCAGCAGGTGCATCAATAAACGTGAAGAGGTTGGGGTAAACCAATCGATTATCATAAATACCATAAACATTCGGCAAGCAACCTGATAGTATGGTAATTGCTCCCAGTAGAATTACATCTCGCTCTTGCTTATTAGATGCCACTACAAACAAAGGCTGTAAGCAATCTGGAATCAAGTCAAATACGGAATCATCAAAATTCAATTCCGTATTTTCTACTTCATCAGGTACCCAATATATCTCTTCATTTTGATTGTCATGATTTGGGATCATCGCTTAATAGGATTTTGACGAACATAGTTCCTGGCATCCTTTTCAATTTTACTAATCTGTTCGTGCTTCCCTGAGTTTAACCATTCCTCTAAATCGCCTCTGCGGAATAGAATCTTTTTACCATTCTTATAGAAGGGGATTTTTCTTCTACTCGTCATAGAGTACAAAGTTTGTTTAGCGATGTGCAGAAACTCCGCAGCCTGGTCGGCACTGAGCACTTCTGCTTTCTGATTGTTCTCTACCAGTTCGGTAGCTGATGCGTCTTGATGCTGTTCTAATGCAGTCTGAACAGCTTCATTCACCAACTCTGTGATGAATGCTTGTAGGTGAGTAATACTTTCTTTCATTTTAATACATTTACTCACCCTGCATCAAAAAAAGAACCGTGCCACAACCTTTGGTTTCCTTTTTTTAATTATCGATTTTTAAAGGGTTCATGTTGCTACAAAAACACTGTCTCATAGTGTATCAAAACGTTTAAACAAGTCTACTTTTGCGTGGTAAAATTTTCTACTACGCAAATTCAAGAAAGCAAATTTTTTCTCCGTATCATACTGACATTCAGCCAATTTGTCACTGACATTTTTCATTATTCTTGTTCATTATTGTCAGTTGTGATACCCAATTGAATACTCTTCATCGCTTTTGTTTTCGTTGTATCCATCACCTTTCCATAAATCTGTGTGGTATGAATATGTTTGTGTCCCAACAATTTTGAAACGGTATAGATATCAGTTCCTTCCGCTAGTTGTAAAGTTGCAAATGTGTGTCGGAAATTATGGAAGGTAATTTTCTTTCGAATACCTGCACGTTGCAACCAGCGATTCAAATGCGCATAGTCTCGTTGGAAATTGTAATCACCAAAAATCCTATCGCTTGATTCTTCATAAGCTCCTAATAAACTCAATGCTTCATCTGATATAGGTAAAGTCTCCATCCCTTTGGTTTTACTTTGTGTGAAGCGAATAAAATATCCTAAGCTTTCGGAGTGTTGAATTTGTTCACCACGAAGTTTCACCACATCACCTAACCGTAACCCTGTAAGTGCTGAGAACATACATGTGCGTTTAAGCGTATCGGATTCAGCAGGCGTATTATACAATTTCAATAGTTCCTCTTTGGTTAAAAATTCCCGATAGGTTTCAGGTTGTTGCACTCCTTTCACCGCATCAAAAGGATTACTAATCATGTGTCCGAAGACCATGGCTTCACGCACCGTTGCTCTTAGTTTATTGAAATAGGTATAGCACGAATTTTCCGAAATCCGCATTTTGGGTGAATTGATGCGAGTGGCTTTCTTCTGAAGAAACTCTTTGTATTCATTGATGAACTGCGGAGTGATATCACCAAAGTTGCATTGACCTTTACAAAACTGAAGAAAGGTTTTATATGACGCTACCCAACCACCATGGGTATTCGGATTGCCCTTCCATTTGTTCATTTGCTTTTCATAGAATGGCAGGAAGTCATCAAACTGTGAACTACGTTTGATGCCGAACTTTCCTGCCAATCTATCAAGCTGGCGATTGGATGCAATGGATCGAGCCAACGTTTCCATGTCCTTGTTATGTCGTTTTTCCATTTCATCTCTAGGCGGATTGTAGAGATACATATCAAGGTATTCCCACCGGGTAATTTTGCCACTTTCTGGGTGTATAATTGGCGGGTAGTGATCTAAGTAAAGACTAATTCTTCCTGTCTTTAACGGACGCATTCTAAGTGTTACTCTCATATTTATTTGGATTTTAAAAGTTTATCTAATTCTTCACGCAGGATTAATCGCCTGGTGCCAATGGAGAAGGTTCGGATTTTATTTGTTCGAATCATTCGTTGAACTGTCCATCGACTCACTCCGAGCAACAAACTCACCTCATTTACGCTCAAAACCTCCCTTGCCTGAAGTATCACAACAGGGGCTGTTAATTGGCTCTTTACATGAGCTTTATCTTGGAGTAATTTCTCCTGTCTTTTGTTCTCTTTATAGGCCCTGGAGGCACATTTGTGAGAGCAGTACAAGGTGGTGTTTTTTCTTGCCGAGAACGCTTCTTGGCAGAAAACACAAATTTTCAGAATTGGGTGTTTACTAGCAGTCATTGTCATTTCGCCTTTATGGTGCAGCGTGGTGCACGGTGGTGCAGCATGGTGCAGGGTGGTGCAAATTTTTTCTTTACGTTCTAAAATTGTTGCTGACATGTTGCTCAAAATATCTGGCATACAGATGAGCAACAAAAT
>CALCNY010000336.1 GCA_937897585.1 uncultured Chitinophagaceae bacterium
TTTTTTCACACATAGTTCTTGATGGTTCAAGCACCAACACCTCAAATGGCAGTAAACTATATTCTTTCGCTAATTCTAGCTGTCCCCTATTTTCCATCATTTCATAAATAAATGATTTCACCATTCTTTTGGTGAATGGTTCATAATATCCCAGCCAAGTAGACTCCACAATAACAACGTCTCTGATTTGTCCGAAATCCCCTTCAAAATTATGATTGTAAGAATGAGCAGTTTTACGAATCATTCCCATTTTGTTGGTAATACCATTAATAGTCAATTCGGGCAATACTTCAGAAACAGCATTCGTAATCTTTTTTAATTTCAACTTTAACTGATTTCCATTTTCTTCGGGCTGACGCAATAATACCAAGTCTATATCTTCAGAAAAACGATTTACATAGTCGTAGCATTTAGATAAAGATGTACCACCTTTAAAGACTACATGCGCCGCAACTTCACTTTGATAAATTTTATTCAGTGCAACAGTTAACCAGTAGTCTTTCTCAATAAATATTTCAGGCAAACCCATATGCTCGGATGCAGCTCTAACCGCGTCTTTATACAACTCAATATTTTCGTGTAGTGTCATTACAATGCTTTGTTTATCGAATGTTCCAAAATTCAGCAGCCTTCAAAATAGAATTATCAATTCCTAACTTGTAAACGGAAATTGGATTTAAGCTAGTTTTCAATTTACTCAAATCTGATTTTGGATTTATTTGCTGTAAAATCGCTCCTAATAAAGCCCTCACTCTTGGTGGATACTTCATTGCATATTTAAGGAGTGACAACTTATTTTTAGCGTCCATTTTATTTATCCTTTCTGTAATACTCAAAATGGCATTTTTCATATCAACATCAGCAATCGTTTTGATGTCTTTTATAGCATCTAAAATTCCAAGTAAAATATAATTATCATCAGTTACATCTACATAAGCCATTACAGGTTTCGCATTGACTAACGATGTTTTTACAACAATACGTTTGGATCGACTGGCAATTTGCAACTGCTTACCCACCTGAGTAGTTAACCCTAATTGATTGTATAAATAGTTTCCGGTAATATAAGCAATTCGTTTTTTGCCATCGAATAAATATGACTTAAGCAGTTCTTCTTGGTTAGGCTTTAATACACCAAATACCGTTTTTTTGGGCTTGTAGAATTTGCCTTTGGAAAGTTTTTGGATTACACCTTTCTTTAGTAAACGTTCGATAGCTTTTGCGGCAGACAAAAATTGATTTTCACCAATCTTCAAATCTGCGTACCCAAATACCCGATCATCTGGAATCTTTTCAAGCTGAAGCGATATGTTTTCAGAAATCTTCATTGTTACAAAGATAGGATTTATTAATTTTTTTGTCAAGTTTTTAATGCTTTTAACTTGACTTTTATTGAATAAATATAAAACATTTAGCTAGCCTTAATTAGCTGGCGGGCCTATCCGTATATAATGAAAAAGGTGCACCACCAATAAAAAGAACCGATTGGGACATTTCGCCCATTGCTTCACAAACTGCTTTTATTCTTGTAATGTTTTGATGGTGACTCATGGCATTATTTCTTTTTCAAGTTCTTTAATTGCTATTTTTTTTTCACGAGCACGTCCTACTCGAATAACATCTATACAGGCGAGCCATTTATATAGCTGTTCATCTTTACCAACGGCAAATGTTGCGCCCGAGTATAGCGGTGCAATTGAAAGGCCTCGCGTGGTTCCCTGATCGTAAGGCCAAACATACTCCAATTCTGCGGTAATCCGATTTTTAAAGAAAGGATGAGAGTGTCCTGTTGGGATTCCTGTTACCAATGTGCCCGGAACTTGAGGAAAAACATAATGCAAACCGTGCTGAATAAATTCAAGTAATGATTGACGATGAACCCTTCGCTTACTCTCGTCAATCAACCCTGCAATATGACTGCGATTCAGTGATTCTGAAATTTCAGATACGCTAATGGACAATTCACTGGCCAAATCGCGATATTGCCAATCTTTTTTGTCGTAAGTCAGTATTTTAAGCAGGATAACGATATCCTGTGGTCGCATGCCATTATGTGTTTTCATAAAACAAAGATATATTATTGTTTGCGAATTGCAAACAGCGAACAATATTTTTCAGTTAAAGAGACTTTCTTAGTTTTTTTGGTGCTAAGTTGAAACCCTAAAAAGGTTATCACCCTTTATAATGTAAGATAGATAAAACTCAATCTTGGATTGTAATTGCTAATGTTTTTTTTACCTATGAATTTGTGCTAATTTTCAACAAATAAGTCCAAAACCCTTGATTTTACTGCATAAAAAAAGGCTTTACATATTTGTAAAACCTTTAATGTGACCGCGTTAGGATTCAAACCTAAAACCTTCTGATCCGTAGTCAGATGCTCTATTCAGTTGAGCTACGCAGCCATTTTTCCTTTCGGAGGGCAAATATAGGCGATTATCCTTTTCAACCCAAACTAAAGTCCTTCTAAAAAGCTTTTTTGGATCAAATCTACCACATCAACCATATTGCTTTTTTGTTCGTATAATTTCAACTGCTTTTCGGATCCAGTACCGCTTTCGAGAATTTTATGTACATGAGAGATGGCGTTTTTACTGCCTAAATGAGGCACCACGTCATCGATGAAATTCAAAAGCTCGTAAATCAACGTTTTGGTTTCTACTTCCTCTTCTTTTCCAAAATCAATCAGCTTTCCGGCAAGTCCATATCGACTGGCACGAAATTTATTTTCGTTGATCAAAGCACGGCTGTATTGCATGAAATTCATGTTCTGATTGCGTAGCTTATACAACTTAGCACATATCGCCTGAAAGACTCCTGCAATAGCAATAGTTTCATTTACGGTTAAGGGCATGTCGCAGATTCTAAATTCAACTGTATTAAACACAGGATGCACCCGCAAATCCCACCACACTTTTTTAGCGTTATCAATGCAGTTGGTTTTAATTAATAGCTTGATGTAATTGTCGTAATCTTCAATACTATTAAAAATATCGGGAATGCCTGTACGCGGAAATTTTTCAAACACTTTGGTGCGGTATGAATGATAACCAGTGTCACGTCCTTCCCAAAATGGAGAGTTGGTGCTCAATGAAAATACATGTGGTAAAAAATATCTCGCAGAGTTCGCAATGTGTATCGCCATCTCGCGTGTTTCCATGCCTACATGTACATGCAATCCGAAGATCAAATTGCTTCGAGCGGCATCCTGAAATTCATTTACGATTTCACTATAACGGGCATGATCTGTAATCAACTGCTTTTGCCAGTGACTAAATGGATGTGTACCACTCGCCCCTACCGACAATCCCAATGATGATGCAATCTCACTGATTTTTTTTCTGAGATTTGAAACATCAAGAAATGCTTCATCTACATCTTTACAAATATCAGTCCCCACCTCCACAACAGCCTGATGCATTTCTGCTTTTACTTTTTCTTTAAAAAGCTGCTGACCTTCTTGTACAATTTTTTGTTCATGACTTTTAAGTTCACGACTCACAGGATCAATCACCATATACTCCTCCTCGATGCCTAAAGTAAATTGTTTGTATGAAATAGCAGACATAAAAAATGACTTATTGAATAATAAGTCATAAATATATTTTTTAAAGAGGAATAAAAAAAATCGAAGTGTGGTATTCGGTATTATTGATATACACGCACATAATCTACTTCCATCTTTTGTGGAAAAATCGCATCATCAATTCCATATTTTCCACCCCAATTACCACCTACTGCGATATTCATTACTAAATAAAATTCTTTATCAAAAGGCCATGCTTTAAAGCCTGTTTTAGTATTGGCAAAACTGTGATATTTCTTATCATCCATGAAAAAAGAAATATCATTTTCAGTCCACTCGATAGCATACACATGAAATGCAGTTGATAAATCTTTTACCACAAGTGAATTCACTTTTTGCGTTCCTTTCATGCCGTTGAAATCATCTGTGTGAACAGTTCCAAACAATGAATCAGCCCAGTAGCCAACATTTTCCATGATGTCTATTTCTCCACTCAATGGCCAGATACCATATTCCCATTTAGTAGGCAACATCCAAATCGCAGGCCACATGCCTCTTCCTGCAGGAAGCTTAGCTTTTATTTCAATTCTGCCATATTTCCAGTCGCCTTTGTTTTTGGAAACCATTCTGGCTGAAGTATATTTAGCGCCGTTGAAATCTTCTTTTAAAGCTTCAATGATAAGTTTTCCATCTTGTACTCTCGCATTATTGGTTCTGCTTGTTGTATAATATTGTAGCTCATTGTTACCCCAACCACAAATTTGAGGACAACCATTGCCGTTATCATAGCCCCATTTTGTGCTATCTGGTAAAATATCCTTCTGGTTAAATTCATCAGACCAAACCAGTTTCTTGAATGATTGCTGTGCCTGAACCGTTACAGTAGCACTTATCATAAAAAATGCCGCAATTGCTTTTCTAAAATTTGATCTTAGCATAATCTTTTTTTTACATCGACACTTGATTTTTAAAATGTCGAACTCGTTATTATTTTGGTTAGCGATTTTCAAAAAACAAAAGGAAAAAGTGGAGGTACTAACCTAGAAAAGAAAATACAGATCGGAAGAGCACACGTCTGAACTCCAGTCACC
>CALCNY010000337.1 GCA_937897585.1 uncultured Chitinophagaceae bacterium
GTTTGTGCATTATTGATTTTAATTATGAATAAAAATGCTATAAATAAAATTGTTTTGAGTTTCATTTTAAATGTAATTATTCGGTACTAAATTTCTTAAGTTTTTTTTCTTCTATCTTCCGATAACACCTTTGCCATAGCACCTTCTGCATTGTCCGGGTCTTTCGCCGTTTCCATTTGCGTTACATTCATTGCAGGGCAACCATCCTCCTTGACAACCATTAATATAGCAAGGTCTTGTTTCAGGATCTTTTAAATTTCCTTGAAATGAGCCATAAATAACTCCGGCACCAGAGCAGGTAGAACACATAACTTGTCCTGGTCTCATTTCATTTCTGTCTTTCCACTGATCTGTGTTATAATCCCAGTAGTGTACCCTAAAACTCCTGTTGCAGTTCGAGCATCTCCCAGATCCGTTACACGCATCACACGTTTCATATTGGGGTGTACTATTATTGCTTTCAGAATTATTTCCACCATTATAATCATTTGAATAATTGTCAGAATTATCAGAAGTTGTGTTTTCCGTTAAGTATGTTTTAAATGCTTCAGAATAAAGTAAAATTTTCCCATTATTATCTCTGACTCTTTCAAATTTTAATTCAAAGTTATCTCCTTCAAAATTTGATTTACCCTTAAATGTCACGCTATCAGAATAAGTAATACTTAAATCATAAAAATAATAATCTCCATTTAAATCATAATGTAACAAGTTTGAATCGCTATTGTAATCCCATGTGCCTTTCTGTGAAACAGTATTTCCATTTTCATTTTCTATCAGATAAAAAGCTTTGTCTTGGTTAAACATTACAAAATTTGATTTTCCGTCATTTTGAATTTTCCATACTCCTATAAAATCTGTGATTGAAAGTTTTCGAGATTGATTTGAAGTATTTTCAATGTATCTATAATCAGTATCATTTCGGGAAATCAGAGTATCTTTTTCCAGATTATTATACTTACTATCTGGAATATGACACTCTGAAACATTTATCAAGAGCAAGAAAAACAAACAATAATTAATTAAATTTTTCAAACCATTAAATATAAAGTGAAAACCATTTTTTAGTATTAGTGTTTTTTTAAAGCCAAATAAATTAAAATGATAGCAGCCATTACGACAATAGTAATTAATGTTCCACAACCTGAACTTAGAGTATCAAGAAAGTTATCACCTTTTTTCCTTGACAACAACCCGACTAAGAATACAATTAGAAGTATTACAATAACCAACTCCATTACAATATCATTTGAATATTTCAAATATATTAAATCAATTTTAAATTTTATAATAATGAAGAAAAATCATCGAGTTATTTCACTAGACTAATAAGGTATGCTATTATGGAATTACCTCACCCTACCAAATTATTGAAAAACAGGCATACAGCGGCAAATTAATCAACCAATCTTCTTCTCTGTAATCCGATAATGAAGTTCGAATGCTTATTTCAGGATTGAATTTCTGATGATATGTTTTTAAACTTTTTGCTTTCAGATTTTCGGCTGCTTTTACTTCGACAGGAATAATTTTGTTTTGATATTGAACAAGAAAATCAATTTCAGCAGTTGCTTTTTCTGCAGACCAATAATATACCGGAAGCTGGTCGATTGATTTTAATTGCTGTAAAACGTACTGCTCCGTTATAGCGCCTTTAAATTCCTCAAATAGAGATTGATCCGCAATTAGGGTTTGAATATCAAGATTTCCCATTGCCGCCAACAAACCAACATCCAATAAATACAATTTGAAATCGGAAAGCACTTCATAAGCAATTAAGGGCAATCCGGGTTTGTTGCATCTGCTAACTTTATGAACAATTCCCGCATCTGTGAGCCATTCAATCGCCAGTTCAAATTCACGAGCCCTTGCTCCTTTTTTTAAATTCCCATAAACGAACTTTCTGTTTTCTTTCGCCAGCTGTGAAGGCAGTGATTGCCAAACAAGCCTTATTCTTGGAACAATTTCATGAGGTGCATGTTTTGAAAAATCCTGTTCATATGCAGACAAAATATTCAATTGCTTTTCCCTTACTTTTTTAAAATCCTTTTGATTGATGAAAGTCAACACCGCTTCTGGCATACCTCCCACATAATAATACTGCTTTAATAATTCAATGTACTTTGTTTTGAACCCGGTTATTAAATCCCAGTTTTTATTGTGAAGCAACTCTAATAATTGTGGCTCATTTACTGCCATTAAAAATTCTGAAAAATTCAAAGGATGTAAATCTAAAAAATCAACTTTGCCAACAGGAAACGACCTGTTTTTATGTAAAGCAACTCCGAGCAAAGAACCGGCTGCTACGATGTGGTATTGATTGGCATTTTCTTGAAAATATTTTAAAGAAGTAATGGCAGCCTCGCATTCTTGAATCTCATCCAATATGATCAAAGTATCACCCGGAATTATTTCTGTACCTGATTCGATTTTCAGGGCCATAATAAGTTTGTCTGTTTCGAAGCCGGTTTCAAAAATACCATGCAATGAAAGTGCTGTTTCAAAATTCACATAAGCAACATGCTTGTAGTGAGATTTTCCAAATTCTTTCATCAGCCATGTTTTACCTACCTGCCTAGCGCCACGGATAATGAGCGGCTTTCTATCATCTTTATGCTTCCAATTAATTAAGTTTTGTAGCAACTCTCTTTGCATTTCCTTTGTTTTATGTGTGCAAAATTACAATTTTTCGTTTGTATAAATGTATTTTACTACACATAAAACAAAGGAAAATGACGAAAAAACAAACAAATTAAATAATATCCATATAATATAAAAAATCCTCTGAAACCTAGGTTGGATTTACGTTTTACGCATTTTTGATTCTTACATTTCTTGTACCCTAATTGTACCTCGAAAAATC
Source organism: uncultured Chitinophagaceae bacterium (assembly GCA_937897585.1). Classification (GTDB taxonomy): domain Bacteria; phylum Bacteroidota; class Bacteroidia; order Chitinophagales; family Chitinophagaceae; genus Ferruginibacter. The sequence goes on from CALCNY010000337.1 coordinate 2,864, forward strand.
GTAAATATGGCTATAACGCAGTACTGTATTGAATCTTAATAATTATTTAACATTCCCGTACGTGGTACAAAAAATCCCGATTTAATCGGGATTTTTTCTTTTGCAGGTTTTCAATTATAGAAAATAACTATTTCAATTTCCTCAAATCAAAGCCCCAAATCGTATTCAACAACAGTCCTCCATTATACTGAAAAACATTCTTATTATTTATTTCCCTGCCTAGCTGCACAATTTGACTTAAATACCCGGTTTCTATTTTTATCAAATCGTTGAATTTGTATCCAAACAACAAACCAAACCGATTCTGGTCAAACACATTTTCTCCTACATTTTTTCCAAATCCAATAAAAATCTCATCATACATCGCTACATATGGCACGTGGTTTAAAGTGATCTTTTTCTGCAAGGGCAATTGAATTCTAAACATATACCGAATCCGATTGACAAAAATATGTTCGTCTTCTTTTGTCAGAGATGCGGAGGAATATTTACCTACAAATCTTTGCTCGAGCATAAATCTATGGGTAAGATCAAAATGGTTCAATTTATCGCTGATAGAAACAATTTCAAAAATTCTATTATCACTGTATTTTTTCCCCATAGAATTTAGCGGATATTCACCATATGGGAAAGTTTCGGCATTGGTATAACCAAGCCTGAATAATATTTTTTTATTGGGCTGATAATTGATACCTGTTCTAAATAAATTTTGCTGTGGTGTTGCAATCCCATCCACTCTCCTGCATTGAAACTCAGCATGCCAGCTCCAATGATCATTGAACTTCGTGGTGGTGAAAATACCTCCCCATCCAATTTTATTATGATCAGAAATCCTGTTTTGTGAAAACAAATTTGTTTCACTAATAATCAACATACCTAAAATGAATACATATTTTTTCAACTACTATAGATTTATAAGGTTTATAAGTTGCCCTTTCGAATAATTATATTCAAGTATCGACTTATTATACTTGAATAGGAAATCATTTAATTTTATTTGAGCATTAATGAAAGCGTTCTCTCTGCTGTTGATCATGAACAAAGAACTCTCTCCATTATCAAAAAGTCGTTTCTCTGCTTGCCACAAAGTCTTGTAATTGTTGATATTTTCTTTAAAAATGTCCAGCTGATTTTTGGAATACTGCATCTCGTTTTCAGACATTCTCAATTTATTAGCAATTTCATTTCTCTTATAATCAAGCTCCAGTTGAGATTGTTGAATTTTTAATTTAGCAGAAGCCAGTTCACCTCTTTCTTTTCTCAGCAACAATGGAAAATTAATAGAAAAACCCCACTTATAATTATTAAAA
>CALCNY010000338.1 GCA_937897585.1 uncultured Chitinophagaceae bacterium
ATTTTATGGAAATATGGTTATTACAACCAAGTTAGGAAACAAGACCAAACGATGGATGTGCTTTTTGAAGAAAAAAGTTATGGATTTTTGGTTGATACAGAAATAAGATTTACCATAAAAATTGCCAAGCATGATGTTTGGGTTGCGGCTTATTATCTCGAACCTGAAATTTTTAAAACGGCACCATTGTTTTTGTTAACTACTGATTTACCTGAAAACGATTATCTCGCTAAAACGATTTCTCACAAACTTTACGACTCGAACCCCGAAACTTCAATTGCCGCCGCCATTTTATTGGGAGCAGGTGGGGCAAAATTATTGGAAATTTTAAAGTTAGATATTGAAGTCTATCATCTTAACGAGTCTCATGCCTTGCCACTCGCATTTTACTTGTATAACAAATACAAAAATATAGCCGAAGTAAAAAAACGTTTAGTATACACCAATCATACATCAGAAGAAGCCGGTAATAAAAAATCGAATATTACATTTCTGGATAAAATCGGATTTTTCTGTGACATACCCATTGCAGAAATCATTGCCATTTCAAGCAGCAAGGGAAACGATATCGACCATACTCTGACTGCACTACGATTAGCCGGAATAGCAAATGGTGTATCAGAAATACATAAAAATAATTTAATTAAATTTTGGGGACAACAGGAAGGTATATGCGAAATTATTGCCATTACAAACGCGCAAAGTTTTTCATATTGGCATGATAAAGAAATGTATCAAAACTTATCAGAAATTAATTTCGAAGTGAACTTGCTCAAAAAGAAAAGAAAAAAAATCTTATTTGAAATTGTTGCTGATCAATGTGGTGAGATTTACAATGAAAATATTTGCACCATCATTTTTGCCAAGCGATTTGCTGGTTATAAAAGACCTGATTTGTTATTACAAGATATGGAGCGGTTTGAAAAGTTAGTTAACAATAAACAAAGGCCTGTACAAATTATTTGGGCAGGAAAACCATATCCCATGGATTATTATGGAATTGGTGTTTTTGATAAAATTGTGAATGTATGCAAAGCACATAATAATTGCGCCGTACTTGTTGGCTATGAATTGACTCTTTCAAAAATCTTAAAATCAGGTGCCGATATTTGGCTGAATAACCCAAGGATGTATCATGAAGCATCAGGCACAAGCGGAATTGCTGCAGCTATGAATGGAGCTATTAATATTGGTGCGCCTGATGGTTGGTTCCCGGAATTTGCGAAAGACAAAATAAATTCATTTATCATTCCTGAATGCGACACAACACTTCCTGATCATCTACAAGATGAAGCTGATGCCGTTAACTTATACAATATTATTGAAAATGAATTACTGCCCATTTACTACGACTACCCTAACAGTTGGAATGAGATCATTAAAAAAAGCATGCAAGACATTATACCCAAATTCGACAGCAACAGAATGGACATTGAGTACTACGAAAAAATGTACAACAAAACTGAAAAACAAATATCATGAATGTTGGCAATCATTATACCCATCTTAATAAAGCTTATATTTTAAATGGAGGTAATGAATTTTTTAGCACTTTAGAAAAAATGATCAATGATGCACAAACATTAATTCATATTCAAACTTATGTTTTCAGTGATGATGAAACCGGACAAAAAATTGCTGAAGCATTGATTGCAGCGGCTCATAGAAAGGTTGAAATTTACATCATTGCAGACGGCATTGCCTCTCAATCCCTCCATAAAAGTTTCGTTGAAAAATTAATATCAAATAATATACACTTTAGGTTTTTTGAACCTTTACTAAAAACCAAAGTTTGTTATATGGGAAGAAGGCTACACCAAAAAATTATTTGTATCGACAACCAAAAGGCAATTGTAGGTGGAATCAATATTGCCAACCGATACAATGATTTTCCTAAAAGAAAAGCCTGGCTTGATTTTGCTGTTTTCATTGAAGGTGAAGTTGTTATTGCCATAAATGATTTTTGCCATTCCATCTGGCATACACTTCCATATAGAGATATTGAAATCAACATTGATGCTAAAAAAACATTTGAAAAGATCAACAGCAATGAAAGATGCAATATTCGAATCAGAAGAAATGATTGGATCCGACATAAAAATGAAATATCAATCTCTTATCTCGAAATGCTCAGAAATGCTCAAGAAGAAATAATAATTCTATGTAGTTATTTTATTCCTGGAAAAGCTATAAGAAGACTATTGGCTGCAGCTGCAAAAAGAGGCGTAAAAATAAAAGTTATTACTGCTGGTCCATCTGATGTTATGATTGCTAAAAGAGCTGAACGTTGGCTTTATGATTGGTTACTGAGAAACAATATCGAACTGTTCGAATACCAAAAAAATATTCTTCATGGAAAACTAGCCGTTGCAGATCAACAACAGGTTACTATTGGATCTTACAACATAAATAATATCAGCACTTATACCAGTATTGAATTGAACGTAGATATTGATAATGTTTATTTAGCAAAACAACTACATCAGAAATTAAAAACAATTATTGATAAAGACTGTTATAAAATAACAGAACAAAATCATAGGTCAGCAAAGAATCCGCTTATACAATTTAACAGATGGCTATCCTATCAATTCATTAGTGTAGTATTAAAAGCGATTATCTTCTTCTTCAAAAGAGAGCATTAATTTCCTGCTACTCTTTTAAAATAAAAGCGTAACTCATCAACATTCCAGCTCTTCAGTCTTCCATTTTGAATAACTAGTTTATTGTTTACACCATGCTTTAAATAGTAATGAAATACAAAATCATTATTTGGATATCTCCAACCTAAAATCTGACCAAATCGAAGGTCATTAAATATCAAACTATCTTTTCGTTTCTGAATAAAATAAAATCCTTTAGAAAACCGGATGAGTTTTTGTAAGGATTCATGATCATTTACTTCTTTATACAGCTGATGGTTGGCCGGAAAATAATGAAAGTCTATTTTATTTTTCTTATCCATTAATGAAAAATAACCAACTATATATCCGCTATCTTTAGCAGCTACAACATACCAAAACCAATTTTGAAACGGAGCTGGTGTAGTAAAATAATTATCATAATGAATATGCTGTAGAATCGCCTGTTTCCTAAATCTTTGGTCGGCATGATTTTTATTTACAACACAATAACAGATCGGAAGAGCGTCGT
>CALCNY010000339.1 GCA_937897585.1 uncultured Chitinophagaceae bacterium
AACTCAAAAATTTTGATTTACTGTGCAGAAAATAATCTGGTTGATGAATTGGTTACAAAATATGCAGCAACAGAAAACAAAGAAATCAAATTATTTTCCTGGAGCAGAACTGGTAAAGCTGATCTTACCATTACAGCGGTTTATAAGAAATACACTTCAACTGAAATCATACTTAATTATAAAGAAGTATTGTTCAGCATTGATATTCCTTTTACAGATGAGGCTTCCATTTACAATGCTATTACTTGTTGCGCCGTAATGCTTCAATTACATGTTGATACACATTATATAGCCGCGAACATGCGTGAATTGTCTCCTGTGGCCATGAGGCTCGAATTGAAACAAGCGATTAATAATTGTGCGATTATCAATGATAGCTATAATGCAGATTTGGATTCGTTAAACATAGCGCTAGATTTTTTATTACAACAACATGCATTTACAGTAAAGACGCTAATCATTAGCGATATGTTCCAATCAGGTTTATCTGATGATGAATTGTATAAAAAAATTGCTTCCATTTTATCGCAAAAGCAAATAAGCAGATTAATTGGCATTGGCGAAAAAATTTCATCACACGCTCATTATTTTGAAAGCATAAAAGAGAAATCTTTTTTTCTATCAACAAAAGAATTTATAAAAGATTTGCCTTTGCTTTCTTTTAGCAAAGAGGCTATACTTTTAAAGGGTGCCCGCATTTTTGAATTCGAAAAAATCAGTAATGTTCTGGAGCAAAAGCTACATGATACTTTACTTGAAATCAATCTGAATGCCATTCGTCAAAATTTAAAAATATACAGAAGTCAAATGCACCCTGCCACAAAAATCATGGCCATGGTAAAAGCTTTCAGCTATGGAAGCGGGAGTGTTGAAATTGCATCAGTATTACAACAAGAAGGGGTAGATTATTTATCAGTAGCATACACCGATGAAGCCGTTGAATTGCGAAAAGGTGGTGTTCGTTTACCCATAATGGTTATGAATGCAAATGAAGTTGACTTTGATCATATCATTCGTTATCAGTTGGAGCCGGAAATTTATTCTTTCCGCATTTTACAATCTTTTAGTCAACATCTTGAAGCAAATCATCTTTCTCATTATCCTATTCACTTGAAAGTGGACACCGGTATGCATCGACTGGGCTTCATGAGCAACGAAATCCCAATGCTTTGCGAAAAGCTTCTTGCTACTCATGTTTTTGAAATCAAATCTGTTTTCTCTCATCTGGTTGCCAGCGAAAATCCTGAACAAGATAGCTTTACAAAACAACAGGCATCGATATTTGAGGAAATGTGCTTACAAATTCAAAAAGTAACTAAAAATAATTTCATCAAACATATTGCCAATACTTCGGCAATTCAACGACATGAAGATTTGCAATTCGATATGGTAAGATTGGGCATAGGTTTGTATGGCGTAGATGCTAATTTGCCTTTGCACAATGTAACTACTTTAAAGTCGACAATTGCTCAAATAAAGAACATTAAAAAGGGAGAAACTGTTGGTTATGGGAGAAGGGGTGTTTTAAATCAAGATTCATTAATAGCAACGATTAGAATTGGTTATGCAGATGGTTATCCAAGATCCTTTGGAAATGGAAATGGAAAAATGCTTGTCAATGGAAAAATGGCGCCTGTTATTGGTAATGTTTGCATGGATATGACGATGCTCGATATTACCGGAATTGATGCTGCTGAAGGAGATGAGGTTATTGTGTTTGGAGAAACGCTGCCAGTTTCACAAATTGCTGTTTGGGCCAATACCATTCCATATGAGATTTTGACAAATATTTCTCAAAGGGTGAAGAGGGTGTATTATGAGGAGTGACGCTGGATAAAGCTGGATATGCTAGATAAGCTTGATAGCCCTATTTCTCAGCAATGTCTCCTGAAAGGGACGTTGCGTATAAATAAGTTGCAAGTTAGATAGGCTGGGTAGGGTAGATACTAGATGCTAGATAAACATTTTAACTCCTGAAACCTATTCAATCTATTCTTCACTCCCTTATCTTTGCGAAACATTATGAAGAAAATACACGTTTTTATTATTGTGCTGCTTGTAGTATTGGCCGACCAAATATTAAAGTATTACGTTAAGACCAACTTTTATTTAAACACTTCCAGACCGGTTTTTGGAAATTGGTTTCAGCTTTATTTTGTAGAAAATCCAGGTATGGCTTATGGTTGGAAGTTTGGCGGTAATTGGGGAAAACTGGCACTTACTGTTTTTAGAATGGGAGCGGTTGTTTTTGGTGGATTTTATATAACGAGAATTATCAAACAAGGATATCATAAAGGTTTCATCATTTGTGCTTCACTGATTTTTGCAGGCGCCATCGGAAACTTACTAGATAGTTGCTTTTACGGCATGATATTCGACAAGGGCATGATATTCAATCCAGCATTTGGTGATTATATGGGATATGATGGATTAGCCGTAATGGCAAAAAAAGGCTATGGTAGTTTTCTTCATGGGAACGTGGTGGATATGCTCTATTTTCCGGTTATCAAAGGACATTTTCCGGGTTGGTTTCCATTATGGGGAGGAGAGGATTTTGAATTTTTCAGGCCGATTTTTAACCTAGCAGATGCTGCAATTAGCGGAGGTGTGATCAGTATCATCGTTTTTCAACGAAAGTTTTTCAATGAAAAAATCCACAATCGCTCAAAAGACGTTAACAACGATGGTGAGGCGGTAAATCCTCAAGTATAATTCTACTAAATAGGCTAACTTAGCATCGGAAAAATTTACTTCACTCATGGTGATATTTCCGGGTTGTATAAACATAAAAAATCAGAATCAAAATGAAACTTCTTAGCGCCATTGCTTTATTGTTGCTTTCAGCAATCTTTTTCGTATCCTGTCAGAAAGAATTGAATTGGGATTTAAGTGCTCAATCACAAGGAACTTTGAAAGCAGATTCAACAACCAATGAGTGTTTACCTATTGTAGTTCAAGGAACTTACATAGTTGACTCTGCATTAGGAAGTACAAATTATATTGATGTTCAAGTTGATGTAACAACTGTGGGTATTTATCAAATTCAATCCGATACCATTAATGGGGTTTCTTTTTATGGCGCAGGAACTTTTGGAAACACAGGTATCAACACCGTAAGATTGATGGGCAGCGGCACACCCACTGCATCAGGCCTTACCACTTTTATCATCAGCTACATAAATAACAACAGCACATGTACTGTTGATGTTGAAGTTCTTCCCGCTTCAACCAATCCAAATGCTGTATTTATATTCGGTGGTGCCGGTACTACATGTACAGGATTTACGCTTGCTGGTTCTTATATGCAATCATTGCCTTTAACTTCAGGAAATACAGTTTCGCTTAACGTGAGTGTAACTTCTGGAGGTGTTTATACATTAGCTACGCCTGTAGTAAATGGAGTTAGTTTTACAGCTTCAGGATCTATATCAACCAGCAATACAGGAATAACATTAATCGGTTCAGGAACGCCAACAACAACGGGTACTTTTAATTATTTAGTATCTGGTGGCGGTGGTTCATCTTGTACTTTTTCAGTAACCTTTGATGCGATGACACCTCCTGCTGTATATACATTGGGCGGTTCTCCCTCTGGTTGTACAGGTTTCAGTTTATTGGGTAACTACGATGTAGGTGTTGCTATGAATTCTTCTAATTCTACAACGATTGATGTAAATGTTACTAATACTGGTAGTTATTCGATTTCTTCAATTGCTGCAAATGGAGTAACCTTTGCCGCAACTGGTGTTTTCACTACAACGGGTCCACAACAAGTAATTTTATATGCTTCAGGTACGCCAACAGCAGCTGGTACTTTTGATCATAATATATCTAATGGAAGTCAGTCATGCACTTTGTCGGTAACATATACTGGTACTGCTACTAATTATATTACCTGCGATTTAAATGGTGTTTTTACCACTTTCAACATCGGTGCTTCAGCCGGATTAAGTAATGCAGCAGGTTATCCAATATTAAGTATAGACGGTAATTCTGTCACTTTAGGTACTGATCCAACAATCAACATTCAAATTGGAAACATCAATGGAGGAAGTATCAATCCATCTACTTATGATGTAAATCAATTGGCTATAGGATTTTTAGTTAGTTGTAATTATTATGATGCTACATCAATTTACAGTATGGCATCTGACCCTGCCAATCAAAATCAAAACCCTGGTTTCACGGTAACGGTTACCAGCTTGTCGGGTTCAAGATGTGTAGGAACATTCTCTGGTACATTGAAAGATGCACTAGGAAATCCTATCACAGTTACTAATGGAATTTTTAATGTTCCTTTCTAAGAGCCCCCTAAATCCCCCAAAGGGGGACTTTCATTGTGTTTTATTACTTGAAAAATTTCATAACTCCCCTCTCTTTTGGAGAGGGGTTGGGGGAGAGGCTCTCAAATCAAATCTTCCCCACCATATTCCCCGGAATCACCCATTCATCAAATTCTTCAGGTGTTAAGTATCCTAATTTAACCGCCATATCTTTTAAAGTTGTTCCTTCTTTATGAGCTTTCTGTGCGATTTCAGCAGCTTTGTAATAACCGATTTTGGTATTCAAAGCCGTTACCAACATCAATGAATTGTCGACATGTTTTTTGATGTTGCTTTCAATTGGTTCAATACCCACAGCGCATTTGTCATTAAAAGAAACACAACCATCACCAATCAATCTGGCACTGTGCAAGAAGTTGTAAATCATCACTGGCTTGAATACATTCAATTCAAAATGTCCATTGCTACCGCCAATGCTGATGGCTACATCATTTCCCATTACCTGCGCTGCAATCATCGTCAACGCTTCGCATTGAGTTGGATTCACTTTTCCTGGCATGATAGAAGAACCAGGTTCGTTATCCGGAATAAACAATTCTCCAATACCACTTCTTGGTCCTGATGACAACATTCTTACATCGTTGGCAATTTTCATCAAACTCACTGCCACTGTTTTCAATGCGCCATGAGCTTCTACAATCGCATCATGAGCGGCTAATGCTTCAAATTTATTTTCAGCAGTAACAAATGGTAGTCCGGTTAAATTAGCAATATGCTTGGCTACATTTTCAGAATAGTTTTCTGGAGTGTTGATACCCGTACCCACAGCCGTTCCACCTAAAGCCAATTCACTAAGATGTGATAAAGTATTTTTAATGGCTTTGATTCCGTGGTTTAACTGTGATACATATCCGCTGAATTCTTGTCCAACTGTCAATGGTGTGGCATCCATGAAATGTGTTCTTCCGATTTTAACCACATGCATGAACTGTTTGCTTTTTGCCGCTAAAGTATCTCTTAGTTTTTCGATGCCTGGCAAGGTAGTTTCAATCAAAATTTTATATGCTGCAATATGCATTGCAGTAGGGAAGGTGTCATTACTGGATTGTGATTTGTTGACATCATCATTGGGATGTAAAAACTTTTCTTTGTCGTCAAGTTTGCCACCATTTAGCACATGACCTCTGTAAGCGACAACTTCATTGACATTCATATTACTTTGAGTACCGCTTCCTGTTTGCCAAACCACCAAAGGAAAATAATCATTCAATTTTCCTTCTAGGATTTCATCACAAACTTTTCCGATTAAATCACATTTTTCTTTGCTTAACACACCTGCTTCATGGTTGGTTAAAGCAGCTGCTTTTTTCAAATAAGCGAAAGCGCCGATAATTTCTTTAGGCATCTTGTTGATGTCTTGTGCAATTTTGAAGTTATCAATACTTCTTTGTGTTTGTGCTCCGTAATAGGCATTTACAGGAACACTTACTTCTCCCATAGTGTCTTTTTCAATTCTGAATTCCATACTTAGTTATTTTTATTTTCCTTTAAAAATGGCTTTTCTTTTTTCAATGAAGGCAGTTGTTCCTTCTTTCATATCTTCTGTGTTGAAGCAATCTCCGAATGATGTTGCTTCTTTATCATAACCTGATGCTCCATTGGCAACGGCAATGTTTATACAGTCAATCATTTTACTAATCGCTATTGGTGCTTTGGATTGAATAGTAGTTAAAATCTCAACTGCTTTATTCATCAGGTTTTCAGATGTTATCACATGATTGACCAATCTCAATTGCAAAGCTTCATTGGCATCAATCATTTGTCCGGTCATGTGCATTTCCATACTTTTCCCTTTACCAACGATCTGGGTTAGACGCTGTGTGCCACCATATCCCGGAATCAATCCAAGGTTTACTTCGGGCTGTCCGAATTTCGCATTCTCACTGCAAATTCTGAAATGACAAGCCATGGCGAGTTCACATCCACCGCCTAAGGCAAAGCCGTTTACCGCAGCGATTACAGGCTTTGGACAATTTTCTATTTTAGCAAAAATATCCTGTCCTCTTTTTGATAAGGCAATAGCTTCGTCTTTATTGAATGCAGAAAATTCTGTGATATCTGCACCTGCTACAAATGCTTTGGCACCTGCACCTGTTATGATCACTGTTTTAATTTGTTCGGTATTCATCACTTCATCTATTACGTTGTTCAAATCGGTGAATACATCTTTATTTAAAGCATTCATTTTATCCGGGCGATTAATCGTTACCGTGAAAATGCCATTGTCTAGTTGAGTTAATAATGTTGAATACATATTCTTTTATTAAAAGTTTCTATTTTCTTTTACGTAATCTTTGATATAATCAGCTATCTCTGTGGTGGTAGTTCCTGGCGCAAATAATTTCCCAACACCCATTTCTGTGAGTTGCTGCATGTCTTCTTCAGGAATGATACCTCCACCGGTAAGCAATACATCATCCATATTTTTTTCTTTCATCAATTTGATGATTTTAGGGAATACGGTCATGTGTGCGCCACTGAGAATACTAACACCGATAGCATCCACATCTTCCTGAAGCGCAGTATTGACAACCATTTCGGGAGTTTGTCTTAATCCTGTGTAAATTACTTCCATGCCTGCATCTCGCAAAGAAGTGGCAATCACTTTGGCGCCACGATCGTGTCCATCTAATCCAACTTTTGCTACTAATACTCTGATAGGTCTTTGCATAATTAACTGTTTAATGATGTCAATGCATTTTTTACTCGAAGTAATGTCTCTTCTTTTCCAATCAAATGAGCGATTTCAAAAACTGCAGGTCCAAATTTTCCACCAACCAACATGATGCGCATTGGTAATTGCAATTCGCCGGGTTTGATGTTCATTTCTGTTGCTAGATTTTTGAAAATATTTTCTATATCGATAGTTGTCCAAGAAATCGCATCTAACTGATTACAAAAAGTTTCAAAGAAATTTGTTTTGGCCTCATTCCATTTGGGTTTGATGGCATCTAAATCAAGTGTTTCAGGTGCTTTGAAGAAATACACAGCTTGTTCGTAGAAGTCTGGAATTAATACACATCTTTCTTTTACCAAATCAATGATTTTTTTCAGGAAGTCATTATCATGAATTTCAACACCTTTATTTTTAAATAATTCACTAACTAACGGAAACAAATAATCGGAGTTTGATTTTTTTATCCATTCTTGATTGAACCATTTTGCTTTCTCATAATCGAATTTAGCACCACTTTTATGTACACGTTCGATAGAGAAATTGTCAATCATTTCTTCCATTGAAAAGATTTCTTTTTCAGTACCGCTGTTCCAACCGAGCATGGAAAGCAGATTGATAAAGGCTTCTGGTAAAAATCCTTTTTCTTTAAATCCTTCTGTGAATTCATTGTTTCTCGGATCGGTCCAGTTCATTGCATACACCGGAAAACCGTATTTTGCGCCATCACGTTTGCTTAATTTTCCGTTAGGGCCAAGTATCAGTGGGAGATGCGCCCATTGTGGCATGTTGTTCAATCCGAATAAATATTTCCAAAGCATGATATGAACGGGAGCACTGCTCAGCCATTCTTCACCTCTGAAGGCATGAGTGATTTTCATGAGATAATCATCCACCACAACAGCTAGGTGATAGGTAGGCATGCCATCGGCTTTTAATAATACTTTATCGTCAACTACATTAGATTCAAAACTCACTTCATGATGAATCAAATCATTGAAACTGATGATTTCGTTTTCAGGCATTTTAATTCTGATAACATGACGTGTTCCTGCCTGCAATAGTTTTTCTACTTCTTCAGCATTTAATGTCAGTGAGTTTTTCATTCTCGAACGTATGCGTGCATCATATTGTGGAGAAGGATTTTCATCGGTCTTGAAATCATTTCTCATTTGTTCGAGCTCTTCTGCAGTATCAAATGCATAATAAGCATGACCGTCTTTTATCAGTTGTTCGGCATATTGGCGATACATGTTTTTTCTTTCGCTTTGACGATAAGGGCCGTATTCACCAGGCTTGATCGTGCTTTCATCAGGTTCCAATCCGCACCAATTCAAGCAATCATAAATGTATTGTTCGGCGCCTTCCACAAAACGGGTTTGGTCGGTATCTTCAATTCTTAAAATAAATTCACCGCCATGTTTTTTGGCAAATAGGTAATTGTATAACACAGTACGAACGCCACCGAGATGTAATCCTCCAGTTGGACTTGGCGCAAATCTTACTCTCACTTTACCAAAGCTGTTGTTCATCATAAAAGTCTATTTTTTGCGAAATTGTTTTCGCGATGCAAAGATAAGTTTTGAGGGAGGTTTTTGGGAGAAAAAATTTGGGGGATGGTTCCTAGCTCTGGCCTTAAGGCCAGAGCTAGGAAGAATAACATTATGCCAGAGCTTTCTTCTCAACAATGTCTCCTGAACGGGACGTTGCGTATCTTTATAGCAGAATGATTTGTTCAAAATGTTTTATGAGTTCAATAAATTCAATAAGTTGATAACCTTTTGAACAAATTGAACCTTTCAAACCTCTTGAACTACATTTTAATCGCTGCTTCCAACGCCAAAGTAATCATCGGATTTAATGACTTTTCTCTTTCTTCAGCAGATATTTTTTCATGAGTAGGAATCACATCAGAAATGGTAAGTAAAGTAGCTGCTTTTTTTCCTAGAAATTTTGCATTGGCAAAAAGGGCAAAGGCTTCCATTTCAACAGCCATACATTTATGTTCGTCGGCAATCGCAGGTAAGGCAGAATTTTTTCTATAAAAAATATCACTAGAGTGAATGGCACCTGTTCTAATGGTTGTATTTAACGTCTTAGCAGTTTCATTGATAATATCATAAGCATTTCCCTGATGAGGAATAGCATTGCCTTCGATTTCGAAAGCAAATTTCGCAAAGGTAGATTCGCTGCAAGCCACATCAACGTTTATCAGTTCATATAATTTAATGTCGGCATGATAAGAACCAGCAGTTCCAATTCTGATGATGCAATCCACACCATATTCATTGAACAACTCGTATGAGTAGATGCCGATGGAAGGACAACCCATGCCACTGGCGCCGATGGAGATTCGCACACCTTTATAAGTTCCGGTGTAGAAAAAAATATTTCTTGTAGTGCTTACCAATAATGGATTTTCGAGCCATTTTTCTGCAATGTATTTTGCTCTTAAAGGATCTCCAGGCATTAAAACTATCGGTGCAATTTCTCCCGGTTGTGCTGCGATATGAATACTCATGGGTAAATTTTAGCGAATGAAGATATTCAATTTTTGTGATGATTTGAAAATTTGGTAATGAGGTGATTTGATAATGTGTTGGTTAATGACCCTGACCAATTAGTAAGATTAAGAGTTGATTAAGGATTTAGGAATTGAGATGCCTATGAATGGATGAGCTTTCTGATATTGTGATATTGCAATATCGCAATATTACGTGTACTCAACTCAAACAGCCAAATATTTTCACTAAAGTTTCTTCAGTGATGCTGAAGTCTTTTCAAACACCCATTAACCTACAAAAAAAGACCACGCCTAAGCATGGTCAAGTCATTATAAATCTTATTATTTGAAAATGAGTTCAATTCATGTTTTTATAACATTGTTATCAACCTTTTGAACAAATTGAACCTTTTAAACCTTTGTAACTTTTTATGGTAAAGTAATTGTTCTGGGTTGATAATTATTAATAGAAATAGTTGCTATTGCATCACAAGTGCCATTGCCAAAATCTAAAGTAGCAAAATGATTAGGTCCTTGAAATCTTATAGAACCTTCATCAACATGATCACAGTCTACTCTTTTATGAAGAGGTATCTCAATTGTAGCGGTTCTAGTATCTCCTAAAGAATTGGTGATTACAGAAGATCCGGTAATTGAAAAGGCATCATCCAATAAAATTCTTGGTGTATTGTTTCCAGCAACTTGAGTGATTTGTTTAAGTCCATTATGAAACCAAAAGCGTCCATCCGGGGCCGTTATCTTCCCGTTTACAACTTGGCGACTCCAACTTCTTACAGTTGCAGTACTGGTGTTTGTCCAGGTAATTGTTCCTTCTTTTTTGTAGCCGTTTACATAATAATTATCAAATGTCATAATAGCCGTACTGCCTGTTAAGCGGAATGAATCTGAAAGTACAATGTGAACAATCCCACTTCTTTCTATGTTTGAATTAGGATTGGTGCAACCCGTTCCAAAATCTAATGTGATGGTTTTTGGAAAAGCACCTGGAGAGACGGTTACTGTTGCACAGCTTAAAGTTCCATTATCTGTAAGTGGTGCTTTATTACCTGATAATCCCAGACTTTCTGTTGTTTCATCTAAAAGATTGTTAGCGTCATCAGTCAGGCTTTCGCTGATGGCTTGTTTGCCTGATAAATCGAAAGTGGTTTCAATTTCTGAGGCAATTGTGTTGTTTTTTTTACAAGAACTGAATCCAAGAATAATTATTCCGGAGATAAGTGGAAGTAATAATTTTATTTTCTGCATTATCTATATTTTTGTGTGACAAAGTTCAAAACTAATAATTTCAATTCATAAATAAAAGTAACCTGTTGTTCTATTTTGTTAAAACTCCTTTTTTTTTACAATGGCTTTACAGCAGTTGCATTTGGAGCATTAAAACAACTGATCAAAAAATCTATCTCAGTTTTGATGATGGTCCACATCCAGTAATTACAAATTTTGTTTTAGATGAATTAAAAAAATACAATGCAAAAGCTACTTTTTTTTGTATTGGTGATAATGT
>CALCNY010000340.1 GCA_937897585.1 uncultured Chitinophagaceae bacterium
AACTGTTAACTATCATCAATGTTTCTTAATTTTTTTATTTCCTTGCATGTGCATCCATTTTTTGGAAAACATATAACCGGACGCCATGAATAATATCGAAACCCAATAGACAAATTCATTGCTCCAGGCGACTGATAATGAGATATAATGCAACTTCATAAAATACCAGGTATAAACCAGATATAGTGAAATAGAAATGATTTCTATCTGCAAATTGATTCTTGTATTTCCAGTACCAGTAACGGCATTCAGCCAAATATTAGAAATGCTCATGAATATCATCCCTAGTGAAACCATTCTGATAACAGGTATGCCTTCTTTTAGAAATGACTCGTCTTGTCCGAACAATGAGAAAAAAGTAACAGGAAACAAATTCAAAAAGCAAATCATCAACATGCAAAGTCCAAGACTCCACAATGATATTTTCTTCACAACTGGTATCACCATTTCTTTTCTGTTTTGACCAATCAAATTAGATACCATCGTGTTGCTGGTTCCTGCAAATGCCCAAATAAATACACCTGCCAAACCAAATACATTTCTCATGGTATTGCTTACTGCTTTTGCAATAGGGCCTTTTGATTCAATCAACAAAAAGAAAATCAACCAGGTGGTTAAGCTGATGATAAATTGAAGAATCAATGGCAAAGCAATTTTCTTTATTTCTTTGCTAATGACATCGTTGTAAGAAAAGCTTTTCAGTAAACCGTATTTCTTTTTTAATCCTGTAATAAAAATGACTGCAAATACAACAATCATGCCTGTACACTCTGCAATCACAGAAGCCACAGCAGCGCCGTTGAATCCCATTTGTGGAAATCCCATTTTGCCAAATATGAGCAGATAGTCAAACAAAACATTAATCAAAGCTTCGAAAATGAAACCAATCATCAAAAACCTGCTGTTTAAACTAGAAATCAGAAATGAATTGCCCATTTGAAATAAAAACAAAAATGGCAAGCCCAGAATCCTGATTCTTAAAAAACTCATTTCCATGGGAAATGAATCCGGACTGGAAACTTGCTGTAAAATAAAAGGTGCAATGAACCAGGTGAATAAAATGAAAAAAACAGAAAGCTGAATACTGATGCGAATGCCCTGACTTAATACAGTTTTAAATGCCTCTGGTTTTCCGGATCCTGCATATCCTGAGAAAACAGATTGCATGGAGCTGTTGAGTCCATGACCCGCTACGGCAAAAATTAAATAAAATACTCCAGTTATACCAGCATTTCCTAACGCTTGATTGCTAAGGTGACCTAAAAAAATACTATTTACAAGTAAATTTAATTGAGGTACAAGAATAGCCAATGTAATCGGCATGGCTATTGATAAAATTTGCCTGCTGTCAACTTTGACTTTTAAATCATTATTTGAAGGATATGATTCCATTATTTGAGCAAATTTATTCTTAATTTGCCGACTCAAATTATTTTTTTGAAATCAGGTTACAACATACCACTTAAAGACACAGGAAACCAATCTCTTCAATTATTGATTGAATTGGGAGATTTCGGTTTTTCATTAATTTGGACAGATACTCAAAAAAAACAAATCGCGGCATTAGCAGTTTATATTTTTGAAGAAGAGGATAATGCGGTTGAAAAAATTCGCAATACAATTAGTAATGCGTTTATACCAAGAAAAGATCATAAAGGAGTGAAGATTTTTTACAATTTTAAAGAATCGATGCTCATTCCCACCAAGTATTATAACGAAGATTTAAATGAGCAAATGTTGTCTTTGCTTTTTGGCGAAAATGAGGATACCATAATCAGAACCGACAAATTAGACAAGCTTCAGATCTGCAATATTTATCGATTGCCTGCTGAATTGGATCAATTTATTATGGCCAACTTTCCTGAAGTAAATTATATTCATTCTTCCAGTTGTCAGATTCAGCAACATTTTTCTACAACAGAAATGGTATGCGTCGTTTTTTATAACGCAATCAAAGTGATGTTGTACATTGACGGGCATTTACATCTTGTTCAACAATTTAAGTACAATGGTCCAGAAGATGTGTCTTATCATTTGTTGAATATTTGTAAACAACACGATTTGCAACCAACAGAAATTAAATTGCACATCAGCGGCATGATTGTACAGGACTCAATTTTATTTCAACATTTGTATAATTACTTCTTGAATATTGATTTTATGGCCATCTCTGAACAAATAAAAATGAAAGATGACATCAACGATTTACCTGCCCATTTTTTTAGTCATTTAACCGAACTCGCCACATGCGAATTATAAGCGGTAAATACGGAGGAAGAAGAATACAGCCTCCTGCGAACATGCCACATACAAGGCCTACAACCGACATCGCGAAGGAAGGATTGTTCAATATCCTGCAAAACAATATAGACTTTGAGGAAATTGTTTCATTAGATTTATTTGGCGGAACAGGCTGTATCAGTTATGAGCTGGCAAGCAGAGGTGCTCTTGATTTAACGATTGTTGAAAAAGATTCTAAAATGTATGAGTTTATTAAAAAGACTTCAGTCATGTTGGGTATAGAGAATTTCAATTTGGTAAAACAAGATGTCTTTGGTTATATCAATACATGTCACAATCAATATAATTTTATTTTCGCGGGACCGCCTTATGCATTGACAACCATTGATGATTTACCACGTTTGATTTTTCAAAAACAATTACTCAAAAAAGGCGGATGGTTTGTGCTGGAGCATACACCAAGAAATGATTATAAGAAATTTGATTTTTACAAAACAGAAAGAAATTATGGCACGACCATATTTTCAATTTTTATTCAAGATTAAAAAGATTCATTTTGTTGAGGAGTTTCAGATACATGTTGTTTCCTTTTGCATTAATCTACAGGATTATCATAAGAGTCCGAAACCTGCTCTATGATGCCAATATTCTAAAATCGTCTGATTTTAATTTTCCCATTATATGTATTGGAAATGTGGCAGTAGGTGGTACAGGAAAGACGCCAATGACTGAATATCTTATTGAGTTGTTGCAAGGTCAACATCAGGTGGCAACTTTAAGCAGGGGTTACAAAAGAAGAACAAAGGGCTTTGCCATCGCCGGTCCGCAAACAACAGCCATTGAAATTGGTGATGAACCCATGCAATTTCATCAGAAGTTTCCGAATGTAACAGTCGCAGTTGGAGAAGAAAGATTGGTTGCCATTCCACAGATTTTATATCAACATCCCAATACTTCTGTAATTCTACTTGATGATGCTTTTCAGCATCGCGCCGTAAGAGCCGGATTGAATATTTTACTTACTGAATACGGTAATCTTTACACCAGAGATTTTATGATGCCTTCGGGCGATTTACGTGATGAGCGCAAAAGCAGCAAAAGAGCACATATTATTATTGTAACCAAATGTCCTGAAAATCTGAGTCAGTTTGAAAGAAGCAAATTAGTTTCTGAAATAAACCCTTTGCCCAATCAGCAAGTTTATTTTACAATCATTCAATATGGCACGCCTTACCATTTGTTTAAGGGAGATAAATTGAAAATTGAAAATACCCATAATGTGCTACTGCTTTGTGGTATTGCCAATCCCATGCCTGTGAAAAAATACCTTAATGAACACGTTCATTCTTTTGAGATGTTGAAATTCAAAGACCATCATATTTTTAATAGTTCGGATCTTAAAGAAATTCAAAAACAATTTCATAGAAATACAGCTGAACAAAAAATCATCATCACCACAGAAAAAGATGCAGTAAGGCTTTTGAAATTTAAAAATGAAATGACAGACTTGCCTATTTATGTGCTACCTGTGAAACATCATTTCCTTTTTAATGAATCGGATCATTTCAATAAGCAAGTGCTTGGTTTCATTGATTCGTACAAGAAAAAAGATTGATTTCATTTTTTTAACAAACAGATAAGAAGGTTTTCGTAGAAAAGGCGCATTTTCGCAATTCAATTTTTTTACCAACATTATTTATGAGAATTATTTACGTTTTTATAGGATTATTTATAATTAGTAATTCTTTATCAGCCCAGCAACAAATCCAAATTAGTGGAACAGTAAAGACTAAAGAAGGCAGTTTGTTATCCAATGCGACTATTTCTATTT
>CALCNY010000341.1 GCA_937897585.1 uncultured Chitinophagaceae bacterium
CATTTGCTGGTTGTCACTTCTTTCAAGGCAAGATTTTTGACTTTGGAAATATATTTTTTGATATCAGCAATACCAATTTTACTATCGCCACAAGTATTTGTAATGCACCAACAGGAATAACTACATCTTTAGTAACACCCAATTCAGCTACATTAAGTTGGACTGCCATAACAGGTATTGCTAGTTATAATATACAATATAGAATTGTAGGAACTACTACCTGGACGACTATCAATACAAACACAAATACTAAAGTGTTGACAGGATTAACGCCTTCAAAAAATTATGAATTTCAGATACAAACCGTTTGCAACACGACATCAAGCAGTGTATATTCTGCTATTTCTAATTTTACGACACTAGCAACAGGATGCAGTGATAATTTTGAACCTAACAATACCAGTACAACGGCAAAGCCAATTACAGCAAACACCGCCATTACCGGGTTGATTAATAATTTCAGCGATATCGACTGGTATAGTTTTACCACAACAAGCCTTAATACAAATTTCAAATTGGCTTTGTCAGGTATGAATGTTGATTATGATTTGAGTGTATACAATTCATCAATGAGTTTAATCGGATCTGCTGCTAATTTGGGAAATACAGCAGAACAATTGACTTATAATACAACAACTCCTGGAACTTATTTTGTAAAGGTGAATGGCTATAACAATAAACAGTTAGTGACATATGATTTTAATGCAGGTACTTCGGCTTCAACTTCCGCTGATACAAAATTGATAATAGGCGCATTGGCTCAGGGAAATAATTTGGGTACAACTACTTTCATTACCAACACATCAGCTTCTTCAGGATACACAGGTGCAACAGGCACATACAATGCAGGGGTAACGGCAAGAACAGGAGCTTTAAATACCGCCGCTTCGGGCAGTGCCTATTTTGAATTTACATTGGTGCCTTCGTCAGGTAACGCCATTTCTATATCTGGTCTCAGCTTTGCTTCAAGAGGCACCAGCACAGGGCCACTGGCTTATACCGTAAGAAGTAGTTTGGATGGTTATACAAACGACCTTGCTGTCGGCACGCTGTTGAATACAAGTGTTTGGAGTGTATACAATACCGCTAGTATGTCGCTGAATGCTAGTGTAGGCATTGCTGTTACAGTTAGGATTTATGGTTATAATGGAACGGGAACAGCTAGTTCTAACGTGGCAAATTGGCGAATTGATGATTTGATTATTAATGGAAGTGTAAATGGATTTAATGCCTCTCAATGTTATACTTTACTAGCCAATACAGCATCAACTTTGTTCAGACAAGTTGCAAAAAATAATGCAAGCGCTTACATTTCAATAGCTCCTAATCCTGCACATGATTACCTCAAAATAAATATCAACGAAGCCATTTCAACAAATGCAATCTTGATTATTTATAATGCAAATGGAATCGTTGTTAAACGTCAAAATATTTTTTCGAAACAACAGGATATAGATATATCAATGCTTTCCAAAGGTTTCTATTTGGTGAAATTAGTTAATGGGGAGAAAATAATAAATGAGAAATTTATTAAGGAATGATTTTTTCACCGCTGAGAAGGGGAGAATGTTGAGATTTGCGCAGAGATTATGATTTGATTTTACGGATTATTTTAGCCCATGGTTTAAACCGTGGGCTAAAATAAAATATCTGTCAATTAAAAATGGTGATAAAAAAGGAAGTCGACCTCTGCGCAAACCTCATTACTGGTTTTTCGCTGCTGTGAAATATTTTTCACAAACGTTAAACCAGCGTAGCGAATTAAACCATTAAACCTGTTAACACCTCTGCATCTCTGCGGTTAAAATCTATTTCTGTGAGCAAATCCTACATCTCGGTTCATAAATGTCTTTTTCACCCAAAAGTACTTGTCCGCTATGAGATGTTTTTCTATAACTCACATGGGCAATATTGCCACATTCCATGCAAATTGCATGCAGTTTGTCAATGTAATCTGCTACTGCCAACAAATTGGGCATTTGTCCAAATGGCTGTCCCATATAATCCATATCTAAACCGGCAACAATAACTCTGATGCCTTTAGATGCAAGTTGTTCACATACATCAATGATGCCTTCATCAAAAAATTGTGCCTCGTCAATGCCCACCACATCTACATCTTTAGCCAACAACAAAATAGCAGCGGAGTTCTCTACGGGTGTAGAATTGATGGTATTGGTATCATGACTAACAATATTTGTTTCATCATAACGCGTATCAATTTTCGGTTTAAAAATCTCTACTTTAAGATTCGCAATCTTCACTCTTTTCAATCTTCTGATTAATTCTTCGGTTTTGCCACTGAACATGCTACCGCAAATCACTTCAATCCAACCTCTTTTGTCGCCTTTATAATCTGGTTCTATAAACATTAATTAATTTTTTTTAAAAATTGGTTTGTAACTTTAGTTTTTGATTTTGCAAAGATTAAGGTTTAAGTTCAACAGGCAAAACAAAAAATGAGTTTCTAAAATTTATTTAATACCCAAAATTTTCAATATGGAACGAGTGGAAACACTCTCTCAAAGACTCAATGATCAGATTGCCGCAAAAGCGTCTTTAGATGAGTTATTACAGACCGTACAAATGTTGCAATCTGAACTGATGCATCTCAAATCATCTGATAATGATGTGGCAGAAAACGGAAAATTCGCTTTCGATATTCCTACTGTATTGATTGAAACAACAACTTCTTCAGAAGAAAAAGTAGTACTAAATTTAGAAATCGACGAAGAAGCTCTTGCCGATGAGCTCGAACAAATCAGAAAAACTGCTGAAACCATCAACAGCATCAGCGTTAAAAATAAAAAGCCTTTTAGTTTTGATCCCATTGAAGACACACCCACATTAATTCATCAAACCAACAGCGAACAAGTATCAAAAAAAGAGCTTAACGAAACCATGGCTCCACTTAGCGATTCGCTGAACGATAAATTAAAACAATCCAAAAAAGAATTGAGCGAAGCGCTGAAAGACACGCCCATCAAGGATATTAAAAAAGCCATCGGCATCAATGATAGATTTCAATTTATCAATGATTTGTTCAAAGGGGATGAAGCGATGTATGAAAGAAGCATCAAAACCATCAACGGTTTTTCTATTTATCCAGAAGCTGAATACTGGATCAGAAGAGAACTTAAAACAAAACTGGGATGGGATGATCAGCACGACACTGTAAAACAATTTGATCAGTTAATCAAAAGACGATTTTCAGTAACATAATTGACAATAATTGCTGTAGCTCCAATTTTTGATTTCACAAACGCACCAGAAAGCATCCCTATTTCTAATAGTTTATTTCCATCTTGCATCAACGTTGTTAAACCCTCATTGAATTCCGATGAAGATTTTACTGAAAATGCTGCGCCTTTCTCTACCAGAGCAATTGCTTCTCCAAATTTTTGATAATTAGGTCCCAAAAAAACCGGCTTACCATAAACCGCCGCCTCCAATGTATTGTGTATTCCCGATTTATTAAAACCACCACCAATGTAGGCAACTGAAGCATATTTATACAAAGAAGACAACATGCCGATATTGTCAATAATCAACACATGGTTTGTTGAAGTCATGTTGATTTTCCATTCGGAATAAAAAATGGCGTTTTTAAATTTTTCTTTCAATCGATTCAGATTTGAAGGTGAAATTTCATGAGGTGCAATAATGAATTTCACAGATTTATTATTTTGAATGAAAGGTTCAAGAAGGGCTTCATCCTCTTTCCAAGTGCTGCCAGCAACAACTGCGAATTCATTTTTTGTAAAGGCAGCAATTTCTGGTAAGGTTTTATTTTCGACGGCAATGGCGTAAACCCTGTCGAATCTGGTGTCGCCGCTGATAGCCGTGTTTGTAATGCCAATTGATTTCAACAATCCTACTGAGGCCTCATCTTGTACAAAAATCTGATTGAAGTACGTTAAAATATTTTTCCAGAATCCTCCGTAAGGTTTAAAAAACGGCTGTGATTTTCTAAAAATGCCAGAAATTAAAATAACAGGAATATGATTTGATTTAAGCTGGCTCAAATAATGAAACCAATATTCATATTTCACCCAAATGACTAAAGCAGGGTTGATCGATTGAATGAGTTTTTGGGCATTTTTTTGGGTATCAATTGGCAAATAAATCACATGGTCGGCGAGTGGATAATTTTTTCTGATTTCATAACCACTGGGTGAAAAAAAGCTGAGCACGATTTCATATTGAGGAAATTTCTCTTTTAATGCTTCCAATACCGGACGGCCTTGTTCGAATTCTCCCAAACTGGCACAATGAAACCATATTCTTTTCTTTTCTGAGTTAAAAACAGGGAATTGTTTACGTCCATCAACCCACAATTTTGCTTTTGGGTTCCATAATGAAGCCAGCCTGATGATTAAACTATAGAAACGAATAAAAAAATCGTAAAAAAATCGGTTCAAAATGTAGAAATTATCTTCAAAAATACATTCAATTGACCGTTTAATCAATTCATAGTGGTTACTATGGAATTTGCGGTGTAAATCATATCTTTGCGCGGCTTAAACTATTGATTTATGAGGCCTTTACAAATGGTGGATACGAAGTCGCAATACCAGAAAATAAAAGACAGGGTAGATGCAACTGTTATTGCAGTAATGGAAAGTTCACAATTTATAGGTGGACAGGTAGTAAATAATTTTGCCAATAACTTAGCGAAATACAATGGTAGTAAACATGTCATTCCTTGTGCAAATGGTACAGATGCTTTGCAAATTGCGATGATGGCTTTGGGATTAAAAGCTGGCGACGAGGTGATTACGCCTTCATTTACCTACATTGCAACTGTTGAGGTAGCTGCTTTATTGGGCATCAAACCGGTATTTGTGGAAGTTGATAAACAAACTTTTTGCATTGATCCAGTTGCTATTGAAAAAGCGATAACACCAAAAACAAAAGCAATCGTTCCGGTACATCTTTATGGCCATGCTGCCGACATGGAAGCGATAATGGCCATTGCTGAAAAATATAATTTATTTGTGATTGAAGACAATGCTCAGGGTATCGGAAATAATTACAGTTTTTCAAATGGAACGATGAAGAAAACGGGTAGTATCGGACACATTGGATGTACATCATTTTATCCTTCCAAAAATTTAGGCGCATTTGGCGATGGTGGTGCGATATTTACGGAAGACGATGAGTTGGCCAATAAATTAAGAATGATTGCTTCTCACGGACAAAGCAAACGTTATTATCACGATGTGGTAGGTTGTAATTCAAGACTCGATGCCATACAGGCTGCGATTTTGGATATTAAATTGGAGCATTTGGATGAATATATTGATGCCAGAACAAAAGCTGCTGATTTCTACGACAAGGCCTTTGCCGGCAACAGTAAAATTGAAACGCCTTTCAGAGCGACCAATAACACACACGTTTTTCATCAATATACACTTATCCTTCACAACGCGGATCGTGATGCTTTAAGTGCAGCTCTTGCAGCTAAAGGAATCCCTTCTATGATTTATTATCCAGTTCCGGCGCATCGTCAGAAAATGTTTGATGCTTTTGGGGGCAGTGATTTCGAATTGCCGGTTACAGATTGGCTTACTGAAAGAGTAATTTCATTACCGATTCACACCGAACTTGATGAAGAACAACAAAGCTATATTGCAAATGCCGTAATTGATTTTTTGAAATAATATTAAAAACTAAACAATAGGATTTTTATGAAGTTAGCA
Organism: uncultured Chitinophagaceae bacterium; assembly: GCA_937897585.1. Classification (GTDB taxonomy): domain Bacteria; phylum Bacteroidota; class Bacteroidia; order Chitinophagales; family Chitinophagaceae; genus Ferruginibacter. The sequence continues at coordinate 5,703 of CALCNY010000341.1, forward strand.
GTGATTGGTACAGGATATGTTGGCTTGGTTACAGGCACTTGTTTTGCTGAAACCGGAAACAATGTTACTTGTGTTGATATTGACATCAACAAAGTAAACAAACTAAAAGGCGGTCAGGTTACCATATTTGAACCCGGACTTGAAAAATTATTTCTCAGAAATCAGAAAGAAGGAAGATTACATTTCACTACTTCTATTGAAGAAGCAATCGAAAATGCACAGGTGATATTTCTTGCTTTGCCTACACCTCCAGGCGAAGATGGCAGTGCTGATCTTTCTTATATTTTGAGTGTGGCCGCAACTTTGGGTAAATTACTAAAGCCTACTGAATACAAAGTTATTGTTGATAAAAGTACCGTGCCTGTCGGTACAGCTGAAAAAGTAAGAGCAACTATACTTTCAAACGCAGTTGAAAATATTGAACATGCATTTGATGTAGTTAGTAATCCAGAGTTCTTACGGGAAGGCGTAGCCGTAGATGATTTTATGAAACCAGATAGAGTGGTTATCGGTACAACTTCTGATAAGGCCATCAAAGTGATGAATGATTTATATGCTCCTTTTGTGCGTCAAGGCAATCCAATAATTTTTATGGATGAGAGTTCTGCCGAACTTACTAAATACGCTGCCAATTCATTCCTTGCAGTTAAAATCAGTTTCATGAATGAAATTGCACATCTCTGCGAGAAAATGGGCGCTGATGTAGATATGGTTAGAAAAGGTATTGGTAGCGATGATAGAATTGGAAAAAGATTTTTATTCCCAGGTATAGGATATGGTGGAAGCTGTTTTCCTAAAGATGTGAAAGCGCTTGCCAAATCTTCTAAAGACCTTGAATACGATTTTAAGATTTTGAAGGCGGTGATGGATGTGAATGAAATTCAAAAATTACATTTGGTGCCAAAAATTAAATCCTTCTTTAACAATGACCTCAGTGGAAAACATTTTGCATTGTGGGGATTGGCATTCAAACCCAATACCGATGATATCAGAGAAGCACCGGCATTTTATGTTATCGATGCTTTACTAGCAGCAGGTGCTACTGTTTCTGCATTTGATCCAGAGGCTATGATTAACTCAAAAGCAGTGTTAGGAGATAAAGTTAGCTTTGCAGAAAATCAATATGATACGTTGATTGGAGCAGATGCATTGATTATCGCCACAGAGTGGAATGAATTCAGAACACCTGATTTTGAGAAAATAGGAAGTATGCTTTCTCATAAAGCTATTTTCGACGGCAGAAATTTATTTGATTTGACTTCTATGGAAAATTTCGGTTTTCATTATGAAAGCATTGGAAGAAAAATAATCAGTATAAAAAAATAATTTTACATTGGCTAGAAAAAGAATATTAATTACAGGTGCTGCAGGGTTTTTAGGATCGCATCTTTGCGATAGGTTTATCAAAGAAGGTTATGAGGTAATTGGTATGGATAACCTGATTACCGGTGATTTAAAAAACATTGAGCATTTATTCAAGTTAGAACAATTTGAATTCTATCATCATGATGTTTCTACCTACATTCATGTACCAGGTCATTTAGATTACATTCTTCATTTCGCTTCTCCTGCAAGTCCGATTGATTATTTAAAAATTCCAATTCAGACATTGAAAGTGGGTTCTTTAGGAACGCATAATTGTTTGGGTTTGGCATTGACAAAAAAAGCAAGAATTTTAGTGGCAAGCACCAGCGAAGTCTATGGTGACCCGTTAGTTCATCCGCAAACTGAAGATTACTGGGGCAATGTAAATCCAATTGGGCCGCGCGGTGTATATGATGAGGCCAAAAGATTTCAGGAAGCCATGACAATGGCCTATCATACTTTTCATCAACTCGATACCAGAATTGTAAGGATCTTCAATACTTATGGCCCAAGAATGAGACTAAATGACGGAAGAGCATTGCCAGCATTTATTGGCCAGGCTTTAAGAGGCGAAGATTTGACGGTATTTGGAGATGGTTCACAAACCAGAAGCTTTTGCTATGTTGATGATTTGGTGGAAGGCATTTACCGTTTGCTGATGAGCGATTATGTTTATCCAGTAAATATTGGCAATCCAGACGAAATCTCATTGGCTGATTTTGCCACAGAAATTTTAAAACTAACAGGTTCAGAACAAAAAATAGTTTACAAGCCTTTGCCTGAAGATGATCCTAAGCAAAGAAGACCTGATATTTCCAGGGCAAAAGAATTATTGAATTGGGAACCTAAAGTTAATCGTGCAGATGGATTGAAAATCACTTATGATTATTTTAAAAATTTCTCTAAAGAAGATTTATACAAACTGCCTAAAGAATTTGAAAGCAGAAAATATTAATTAGTAACAACACAAAATTGCATTCATGTATCAGGAATTATTAAGCAAAGAAAAAACATTGGCCGTTATTGGTTTGGGTTATGTTGGTTTGCCAATTGCTCTTGAGTTTGCCAAGAAAATAAAAGTCATCGGTTTTGATATCAATGCCCAGCGCGTGGAAATGATGAGAAACGGGATTGATCCTAGTCAAGAACTGGAATCTTCAGCTTTTGAAAATTGTGATATCGAATTCACCAATGACCTTGATGTATTGAGAAAGGCTAACTTTTTTATTGTAGCTGTTCCTACACCTGTTGATGAACATAATGTACCTGATTTGATTCCTGTACAACGTGCCAGTGAAACCATTGGGAAAGTAATTAAGAAAGGCGATTATGTAGTGTTTGAAAGCACAGTTTATCCTGGTTGCACCGAAGAAGACTGTGTGCCTATCATAGAAAAATTATCAGGCTTGAAAATGGTCTCTGATTATAAAATCGGTTATTCTCCTGAAAGAATTAATCCCGGAGATAAAGAACATACCATCAGCACAATTGTAAAAGTAGTAAGTGGTTGTTGCGCTGAAAGTTTGGATACGATAGCAAAAGTATATGAGCTGGTAGTCAAAGCAGGTGTTCATAAAGCCTCTTCAATTAAAGTGGCAGAAGCGGCTAAGATTATTGAGAATACTCAAAGAGATTTGAACATCGCTTTGATGAATGAATTGTCTATCATTTTTGATAGAATGAACATCAACACTTTTGAAGTGCTGGAAGCCGCAGGAACCAAATGGAATTTCCTTAAATTTCAACCGGGTTTGGTTGGTGGACATTGCATCGGTGTTGATCCATACTATTTAACTTATAAATCAAAAGAACTGGGCTACGACAGCCAGGTAATTCTTGCAGGAAGAGTCATCAACGATGGCATGGCAAGTTATGTAGCCAAAAAAGTATTGCAACATATCATCCAAAATAATGGCAATGTAAAACATAGCAAAGTATTGGTGATGGGCGCTACTTTCAAAGAGAATGTAAGCGATATCAGAAATAGTAAAGTTGCCGATGTAGTAAAAGAATTGAAATCATTTTCGTTGAATGTAGATGTTGCTGATCCTTATGCAGACAGTGATGAATTGAAACATGAATATGGTTTCGAATTGACACCTACCATTGCCAATGATTACGATGCAGTGATTGTAACTGTGCCTCATCAAGAATACAAATCACTTGACGAAAATTATTTTGCTTCCATAACCAAAGAAAAGGCATTGATAGCTGATTTGAAAGGAACTTACAGAGGTGAAATTACCAATAGAAATTACTGGAGTTTATAAAATATTTAAAATCTTGGAAAACCAATTTCATAATAAAGACATTAGTAACGATAGTTTTTTAGTTACAGGTGGCGCAGGTTTTATCGGTAGCCATATTGCAGAATATCTATTAAAAAATGGCGCAAAAAAAGTAAGGGTGTTAGACAACATGGTAAATGGTTTTGAAAAAAATCTTGCCATCCTCGGTGCTTATCCTGCATTTGAATTTATCAAAGGAGATATCAGAGATTTAGATACTTGTATGCAAGCTTGTGAAGGTATTGATTATATCAGTCATCAGGCTGCATTGGGTTCTGTGCCTCGTTCCATCAAAGAGCCGGTTTATTTCAATGATGTAAATGTTGGTGGATTTGTAAATATGTTGAAAGCGGCAGTTGAAAATAAAGTCAAATCCTTCGTCTATGCGTCATCGTCATCTGTGTATGGTGATGAACCTACTTTGCCAAAAGTTGAAAGCAGAATCGGTAATTGTTTGTCGCCTTATGCTGCTACTAAAAAAACAAATGAATTGTATGCACAGGTTTTTGCTGATGTGTATGGCATTAAATTAATGGGCTTCCGTTACTTCAATATATTTGGTCCGCGTCAAGATCCTGATGGTCCTTATGCTGCCGTAATTCCTTTGTTTGTAAAAGGAATTATGAATGAAACTCCTGTTTATATTAATGGCGATGGCGAACAAACCAGAGATTTTACTTACGTTGATAATGCAGTTCAAATCAATATTAAAGGCATGCTTACAGAAAATGCAGATGCTTTCAATAAAGTATACAATGTGGCTTGTGGTGAATATTATTCAGTGAATCATTTGTATCAAGCATGTGCATCACAATTGCAAAGTGAGTGGAAGCCTGTACATCGCGAACCCAGAGCTGGTGATATCAGAAATTCTTTGGCGGATGTTAGTCTTGCCAAAAATAATTTATCGTATCAACCTGTAAAACAATTTGAAGCAGGATTGATTGATACCATTGAATTTTTCAAAAACGTTTATTCCAAACAACATACATAATGCCATTCATTAAAACAGATTTTCCGGGATTATTTGTATTTGAACCTGTTGTTCATAGCGATAGCCGCGGCTATTTCTTTGAAAGCTATAACAACAATGTTTGCAAAGAATTCGGAATAGAAACCATCTTTGTTCAGGACAATCAGGCAAGATCTGTTTATGGAGTGATCAGAGGTATGCATTATCAATTGAATCCTCATGCACAAACTAAATTTATTCGTGCTTTAAGCGGAACGATTTTAGATGTAGTGCTCGATATCAGAAAAGGCTCTCCAACTTTTGGTAAGCATTTTTCAATAGAATTATCAGCAGAAAACAAAAAACAATTATATATTCCACATGGTTTCGCACATGGTTATTCTGTGTTGAGTGAAACAGCAGAAGTGTTTTATAAATGCGATTCTTTTTATAATAAAGAAGCCGAAGCAGGCATTCAGTTTTATGATCCGCAATTAAACATTGATTGGAAAATTCCTGCCGACAAACAAATCATTTCCGATAAGGACAAACAGCATCCAACTTTCGAAAATTGTAAAACCAATTTCATTTTTGAATAACAAGCTCAACATACTGGTAACAGGTGCCAATGGACAATTGGGCAATGAATGCAGAACATTGGCCAATGCCAGAACGGATGCGAATTTTATTTTCACTGATGTTGCTGAATTGTCGATAACAGATGAAGCGGCCATCAATGAAATATTTTCCAAAAACAATTTTGATTATTGTATCAATGCCGCTGCGTACACAGCTGTAGATGCTGCAGAAAATGATATTGAAATGTCAAGAGCCATTAATGCAACAGCAGTTGGTTTTTTGGCTAAAGCCTGCAATAAATACAATTGCAAGTTGATTCATATTTCTACCGATTATGTTTTTGATGGAGAAAATGAATTCGGATATAAAGAAGAAGACGCAACATCACCCATCAATGTTTATGGTGTTACCAAATTGGAAGGCGAACAATTTGCTTTTGAAAATAATACTGAAACAATTGTCATTCGTACGTCATGGGTATACAGTTTTCATGGAAAGAATTTTGTAAAAACCATGATGCGATTGATGCAGGAAAAAGATGAAATCAGTGTGGTAGCAGATCAAATTGGAAAGCCTACTTATGCAGCTGACTTGGCCGATGCTATTTTTAAAATCATTTTTTCTTCATCATCTTTCATTCCGGGTATTTATAATTATTCAAATCAAGGCGTTATTTCCTGGTTTGATTTTGCAACAGCGATAAAAGAAATTGGTGGTTATGCATGTAAGGTGAATCCAATTCCTTCGTCAGCCTATCCTGTTCCAGCAAAGCGTCCTCATTACTCAATTTTATTGACTGATAAAATTGAAACAATTTACAACATCAACATTCCACATTGGAAAGACAGTCTTGAAAAATGCATGCATTTGCTGAAATAATTTGTATCAGCTTTAAAACAATTCAATGAATTTATTTGCTATTAAAAATCGGATTATTGTTACTTGCAGTAATCGACTTTCGCCTTTTTTACAAAATGAAATAGAGGAGCTTGGCTTTACACCCATTCGTATTTTTAAAACAGGAGTGGAGTTGCAGGGTACGCTTGATGATTGTATCAAATTGAATTTACATCTTCGTTGTGCTTCTCAGGTATTGTTTTCCCTAAAAGAATTTACGGCGTATAACGCCAATGATTTGTATAAAGAATTATCGAAAATAGAGTGGGAGCAGATCATTCCTGCTGATGAATATTTTTCTATCACAAGTAATGTGACCAATGAGACGATTACGAATAATTTGTTTGCCAATGTAAAAGTAAAAGATGCGATTGCTGATCGTTTCAGAGAAAAAACAGGAGAGCGTCCGGACTCGGGCCCTGAATTAACGGGTGTTGTAGTTCATCTATATTGGAAAGAAAGTATTGCAGAATTATTTTTAGATACAAGTGGTGAAACTTTATCGAAACATGGCTATAGAAAAATTCCGGGTAAGGCACCAATGCTCGAATCACTGGCAGCGGCTAATTTGTTGGCATTGAAATGGGACAGAAAATCTACTTTCATTAATCCGATGTGCGGTTCCGGAACGATTGCTATCGAAGCGGCGATGTTAGCCACTAATCGCAAGCCCGGATTGTTTAGAAACAATTATTCGTTTATGCATGTATGTGGGTATGATGAAAATTTATACAACAAGCATTACAATGAAATGGAAGCTGCTGTAATTCATGATTCAGTTGTAAAAGTTATTGCTTCTGATATCAGTGAGGATGCAGTTGCTATTTCAAAAGTAAATGCAGGCATTGCAGGAGTTGAAGAGATGATAAGTTTTGAATGTTGTGATTTTGCTGATACTACCATTCCAGAAAATCAAGAAGGTGTTGTGTTTTTCAATCCGGAATATGGCGATAGGCTAGGTGTGGAAGTTGAATTGGAAGCTACTTACAAAAGACTGGGGGATTTTCTCAAACAAAAATGCAAAGGTTATTGGGGATATATTTTTACGGGCAATTTAGAACTCGCCAAAAAAATAGGATTGAAGCCGAAGAGAAGAATTGAATTTTATAATGGGAAGATAGATTGCAGGTTGTTTGAGTATGAGTTGTATGCGGGAACGAGGACAGCCTCACCCCCAACCCCTCTCCAATAGAGAGGGGAGTAATGCCCTTAATCCAATAAAGGTGCAAATGACAAAATAAAAAACCGCCCTTCAGAAAGAAAGGCGGTTTCAAAATATAAAAATTTATTGAGCAGATTACCCTCTCTATTGGAGAGGGGTTGAGGGAGAGGCTCTTACATCCCCATTCTCTTCCTTAAATTCTCGT
>CALCNY010000342.1 GCA_937897585.1 uncultured Chitinophagaceae bacterium
GCAAAATCCACAGGCACTGACAGAATTGAATTGTATACCGAATCATATGCTAAAGGCTTTGAATCCGGAGATGAAGAAAAAGCAATCGCTCCTTTTATAGAAGCTGCAAAAAAAGCCAATGAACTACAATTAGGTATCAACGCCGGTCATGATCTGGATTTACACAACTTGCAATATTTCGCTCAAAATATACCTGGCTTACTTGAAGTATCTATTGGCCACGCTTTAATCTGCGACGCGATTTATTTGGGATTAGAAAATACGGTGCAGTTGTATAAAAGAAGCTTAAAAATGTAAAATGTAAAATATTGAATGTAGAATGTAAAAGTGGTACTTAGGAAATGAAATAATTATTTTCTCTTGAATTTCAATTCAAAAGTAAAAATTCAAAATAAATTCTAGAAATCAGAGTCAACCTCATCCTAAGAATAGAATTGAGCAACATTAATTAACTATTAAAAGCTCAGCGAAAACTCTCCTAACTCAATTCTCTGCGGTAAAATAAATTCGTGAATTCGTAGTTAAACAAAAAAGACACAAAATAAAATCTTCGTGATTATTTGTGTCTTAGTGCCTTAGTGGCGTGAGAAATAAATAATAAGAAAGGAAAAATAAGGAATAAGGATCTGGCAGTTGTTTTCCTGTAATTAGCATTTCAGTTGAGATAACACCAAACGCCAAACAACAAACAAATCAAGTTTAAAAAAGCCTTCGAGTTTCATTGTGGCAAATAATTCGTGAATTCGTGGTTACCCCAACAAAACACAATCAACTTCCCCCTTGGAGGACCGAGGGGGCTTCTACTTCAATATACTCTCCAACTTCGCCTCAAGCGCTTCCCCTCTTAAATTTTTACCAATCACTATACCATTTGGATCCACAAGAAAATTTTGAGGAATACTTTGAATACCGAACTGCTGCGCAACTGCATTGCTCCAGAATTTCAAGTCACTCACATGAGTCCATGTTAGACCATCTTTTTTAATAGCATCTAACCAATTTTCTTTTGTCTTATCTAATGAAATACCTAAAACAGTAAATCCTTTGTTTTTGTATTTATTATAAGCAGCAACTACATTTGGATTTTCCCCTCTGCAAGGTCCGCACCAACTAGCCCAGAAATCAATCAACACATATTTACCTCTATAAGATTTGATGTTCACCATTTTGCCATTCACATCAGCTTGTTCAAAATCCGGTATGGTCTTACCAATTAAATCACTTCCACCTTCACCTTCACTTGCTTTTTTCTGAGCCATTTCCTGAAATACGGATTGAATAATAGCATTGGCTTCTTCATTGGTCAATTGCTTGTCTTTGTTGCTCATGATATCAACAAAAGCTTGACTTAAGGCGCCAATGTTTAAAGTAGTTACCCCTTGTTGTATTAATGAATTTGATATGTTTACTCCAATTGCGTAACTAAAAGAATCGACTTTGTTAGCCAACGGTACTCTGTTTTGAGCAACACAAAATGCGGGCAATAGAGATAAAACAAGGATTATTTTCTTCATTGTATTTTTTTAAAATGCTGATTAAAATTTATGTTGCAAAATAAGGCGATTGTTGCTTTTCACCCAAATATTATTCAATTATTAAGTGTTAATTCATTACTTGGTTTACAGCCCTCATAAAAGACAGCACAAGAGCTGTATCTTTTATCCCATCTTCTTTTTCAAAATTGTTATTAATGTCTACACCAAAAAAATCAGGATGTTTGAATTGATGAATCGTAGGAGCGTCACTTGGTTTGATACCGCCACCACCTATGAAAAATGGCTTTTCAATACTAGTATCTCCAATCATTTTCCAATCAAATGCTTGGGTAATACCACCTCGATTAGATTTAATGTTACTATCAAATGAGTAATAATCACAGGCGTCATCATAATCATTGATGATGTTGTGGATGCTATCACTATCAAAATTGTCGATATAAAATGTTTTAATGACTTCTATTTCCTTAGACAACATCTTACACATTTCTGGAGATTCGGCACCATTCAATTGAATCAAGTCCAAACCGTAAACTTTTACAGTATCTAGAATACTACGGTAATCTAAGTTGGTAAATACTCCTACTTTTTTGATATCAACATCTGCGTACTTAATATCTTCTGCAGGTATTTTTCCGTACACATTTTGATAAGATTTCACATCAAATACAAAACCGGCATAATCAACAAACAATTTGTCAAGCTGTTCTAATTGCTCGATGCTTGTAATGCCGCAAACTTTCATATTCATCATGTTGTGGGAGATTTTATTGGTAAAAAAGATGATTAAAGTTACTCAAAAAGCCAATTACTTATTATTTTTTCTCCAAGTGGAGTCATAATACTTTCGGGATGAAATTGCACACCTCTTATATTTAAATTTTGATGCCTAAGCGCCATCACATTTCCGGCATTATCAATTGCTGTAATCATTAGTTCTTTCGGAAAATTTGTTCTGTCTACAACCCAGCTATGGTAACGGCCAACTGTAATCTTTTTTTCAAGTCCTTTAAATAATATTTCCGAAGGCTCAATAACCTCAATTTCATGAGCAACTCCATGAAACACGGTATCCAGATTTATTAAGTTTCCACCAAACACTTCGCCAATAGCCTGATGACCTAAACAAACACCTAAAATGGATTTTGAAGAACCGTATTGTTTGATTAACGATTTCATAATTCCAGCCTCATCCGGCAAACCAGGCCCTGGAGATAATATAATTTTATCAAAACGAGCCACTTCTTCAAGACCAATTTCATCATTTTTAAAAACTTCAATTTTTACATGCAATAGCTTTTCAACCAGGTGAACCAGGTTGTAGGTAAAGGAATCGTAGTTGTCTAAAATCAAGACTTTCATGAAAAAAATAATTATTATTATACAATCAACAAATTCATTGTCAATTAATAAAAGTAATTAACTAAAATAAAAAAGACGGTTTTAAGGCCGTCTTTTTTTATATAATTTTAAATGATATTATGCGAATTTTTTAGCATCTTCTAAGAACTTAGCCAAGCCAATATCAGTTAATGGATGCTTTAATAAACCTAAAATAGAATCCAATGGACAAGTACAAACATCTGCCCCAGCTTCTGCACATTTGATGATGTGATTTGGGTTGCGGATTGAAGCAGCAAGGATTTCAGTCTTGTACCCTTGGATAGAATAAATCTGACTTAATTGGTGTATCAATTCCATACCATCCCAACCACTGTCGTCGATTCTTCCGATAAATGGCGATACATAAGAAGCGCCTGCTTTTGCAGCTAAAATCGCCTGACCAGCAGAGAAAACTAAAGTACAATTGGTTCTGATGCCATTATCTGTAAACCACTTGATCGCTTTGATACCGTCTTTAATCATCGGTACTTTTACCACAATATTTTTGTGAATTTGAACTAGCTTTTTTCCTTCTGCAATCATGCCGTCGAAATCAGTTGAGATTACTTCCGCACTGATGTCGCCATCAACCATTTCACAGATGGTTTTATAATGCTGCATGACAGCAGCTTCACCTTTAATACCTTCCTTAGCCATTAGCGAAGGATTGGTAGTTACACCGTCTAAAATTCCTAATTCATTGGCTTCTTTGATTTGAGCCAGATTGGCTGTATCGATAAAAAATTTCATTGGAGATGTTTGTTTGATTTGTTGCGCGAAGGTAGAATATTAAGTAAAAATTCAAAAGTAAAAATTCAAAATTCAAAAAAGATAATATTGCTTATATAAAAATTGAAGCCATTTTTTACTTTTTACTTTTAAATTTTGAATTTCTTCAAATAAAAAATGGCAAGTTACTTACATCGCACCGCTCAACCATCTACCCTTGCTATCTTCCGATCCTGGGGGAATTCAACAGGAGCTGGTCGTATAAGACTTGCCGTGGCAAAGATAGGGGAATATGTTTATTAAAGAGCCCCCTAAATCCCCCGAAGGGGGACTTTGATTGAAGAAATAAAAAATAAGAAATTAAAATAAGGAATAAGGAAGTGGATTTTGGATATGAAACTGTAACCCACATTTAAATGTAAAATGTAAAATATCCAATGTAAAATAGCCTGCCCCGACACCTCGGGGTAAAAGTGGGATTAGTGAAATGTAATGGGCGGCCGCTCTGAATGATAATTCAAAAGCCTGCAAGAAAACTCGGGGTAAAAAATTAAAAAAATAATTCGTGAATTCGTGGCAACCCCAGCAAAACATAATCAAAGTCCCCCTTCGGGGGATTTAGGGGGCTTTTTAAAACGAAAACCCCGGCTTATCCGACCTAGAATCTATTGTAGCTACGCCTATCAACTGGTCATTTCTGTCTGTGAAGGATTTATAATAAAGCAATACCGTGTAGGAATTTTCAGTTTCCCAATAATTGCCTTCTAATGCAATTCTGTCGGTTGGATCATTTTTATTGACCGAGATATAAGTGTAATTGTAATAACCTTGTTTCAAATTGGCAATTGTTTCATATTTACCGGTTTCCATATTATACTTCAATTTCCAATTGTCATTCAAATTATAACCTGTAAAAGCGCCTGCGAGATAAAGATCTCTATCAGGATAAGGCAATCCATCAGGTCGGGCAAATGAAAAATGAACATTGGCATAATCTCCTTGCCAAAATGGATTGATACTTTCATAAGTGGTGATATTATACATCCCATTGTAATCTGGAATATAGATATATCTTTCTGCCGACCTGTCTTTATCAGTTTTTAAAAATAAATCAGCTTGATTCTTATTGTAAACACCGCTATCTACCCTATCGCTAAGCAATCTGAAGCTTCTGATGTCGAGCCATCGCCACTCTTTACCTCCGGGAAATACACCAACACTTTCAATATCATAGACCAAATTATTTCCTCTCACATAGGTGGGCACGATATCACGCTGGTTGTTATCCCATCTGTTGTTTTGCAAAATCACCGCTTTCACTTGTTGGGCGGCGCTGAAAGCATTGATGTCCATTAATGTTGCAGAAAACTTTACACGCTGATGCGTATTGAATAATTGTGGCGTAAATGGCTGTACAATCGACGCATTGATTGAGGCCTTTTGCTCTGTTACCAAAAACTGTTTGGTAAATACTTTTTTAGCCGTATCGCCATCTAAATATACCAACAACAAATAGTTCCCCGACCTTGTTGGCATTGAATTTTGTTCAGGAAAAAATGCCTGGTAATGCGTATACTTTTGGTAAGCAATGGAAGAATATCGATAGGTAGTAATCCTGTTTTGAGTAAATCCTTTAATAAAATCAAATGCAGATAAATTGGCCGGCTTCCAGTTGTAATCGCAAAGTATGTACGTAAAATAATAGCTTTTGTAATTGGCATCCATGTCATCAAATTCGAGCTCCAGCTTTGTATCACTATTTAATTTGTATACTGGTAAACCCTGTTGATTTCCGTAAACAAACAACTGAGCTGTTTTTATATTAGGTTGAAAAATCTGTTCAACAACCTGTGCTTTCAATGAAAAGCTGATGCCAATAAAAAAGTAAGACAAAACGAAAACAACCCTGTTATAGAAATTCATTTGTAGTTTAATTAATTTAATTTTGAAAGATAGTAAAATTACATCGTATTGGATATCTCACTGTTCATTGCCAAAAGGATTGCCTTTAAAAATAGGCAAACCTTTTCACGCTTTATCATCAGATTGGCTATTGGAGCCACTTCACTTAGCGTTGCTGTGATGATTGTGGCGTTAAGTTTTGTCAATGGATTTCAACAAGTTATTGGGAACAAAGTTTTCAGTTTTTGGGGACATATTCGTGTTCAGCAAGACATCGAAAACAAAGTGAGTGTTGCAGAAGAATATCCTATCAACAGAAACGATAGCGTAGAATTATACCTAAGTAAATTAGATGAAGTCGTTTCAGCAGAAAGATATGCTACCAAATCAGCCATTCTCAAATACAAAACAGGGATCGAAAGTGTGCTTCTCAAAGGCATCGACAGTAGCTTCCATTTCA